>JAYSRI010000350.1:0-3284 GCA_043721175.1 Alphaproteobacteria bacterium | reverse complement strand
CTCGCGCAAGGTTCGGTTTGCAAGAGGTATTTTCCTAAACACTGTCTTGAAAGAATGGCGTTCGATGTTGCGAGATCCATTTGTCATGGTCCAAGTTGCTACACCTTTGGTTTCGTTGATTCCCATGATGATTGGTGTTTGGGCGTTTCAAAGGTCAGCCGTTCCGTTGCCAACGGACATTATAGTGGCTGTTATTGGGTTTCTGGCTGTCCAGTTTGGCGGACAAATAACTGGGACTTTGGCTTGGACAGCGGCATCGATTGAAGAAGCGGGGGACTTATTATTGTCGTCGCCCTCCGATGGAAAAAATCTGTTTTGGAGCAAAGCAATAGCCACAGCTATTCCATCATTTTTGTTTCTATCTTTGGCCATGGTAATCGTCGGCTTATTCAGTGTTCCTTTAGCGTTGTTGGGCCTGTTGGTTGGTACCATCGGCATGTCATGTGTCGGTGCTATCGAATTTTTGCGGCCACGCCCAGCGCGTCGAGCAAAAATGACCCAACGACCAGACCGATCAATATTCTCGGTTATTCTTGGGATTGCCTCGTCCCTTCTTTGGGCAACCGCGACAGCGATGGCTGTTGGTGGAGCGGGCTGGTGGACTTTGATCCCTGTTGGGGTTGGGCTAGCAGCAATGGCATTTGTATGGGTTACAGCGCCTAAGTCTGTGGTATGGATGGCGAAAGCTCCAAAAGTTGGTGTAGCGGGCGGGCCTTGGAAGGCTTAAACAGGACAATTTTCCCCATATGGTGCAGCCATTGACCACACCAATCCAGCCTGTCGAAGACCCGATGATTGCTTTTAACCGCATGAAACGCGTCGCCACAGGGCTATTCGTTCTAATGACAATTGTGTTTGTTGTTGCCAAATACTTTGAACCAGCTAGCCCCGTTTTACCATTTGTGCGTGCTTTTGCGGAAGCTGCCATGGTTGGGGCATTGGCAGATTGGTTTGCGGTGACGGCATTGTTTCGCCGTCCGCTCGGTTTGCCGATTCCCCACACAGCGATTGTGCCAAGGTCGAAAGACCGGATCGGCGCCGGACTTGGCCGCTTTATCTCCCGTAATTTTTTGCAAGCCGAGCAAGTTGAGCGCCGTTTGAAAGATATGGACCTTGCAGGGTCTTTTTCGCGCTGGCTGACAGAGGGTGAGCGGGCGCGCAAAGTCGCACGCGGCATCGCAGGTGCTGTTCCACGAATTCTGGGTCTATTAAACGACGGTAAAATTGCCACTTGGTTACAAAATACGTTGACGGATCGGATCCGCAACGCTGACGTTGCTAACCTTTTGGCTGATGGCCTTGAAACCCTGATCCGTAACGAACGCCATAAGCCCATTGTCGACCTCATCATCTTCCATGCCGATTTGACAATTCACTCGCAAGAAGGTGAGTTTCGATCGCGTGTTACAGATAAAATGGACTGGCTACCTAAGTTATTTGCTGTCGATTCAGCTGCTTCTGACGCGTTGTTGACGGCAATCAAGGATACACTTAAAGCAGCCGCCAAAAACCCCGACCATAGCATCCGCACCCGTATCGACGACGCGCTTGCCCACTTAGCACGCGATCTACGCCAAGACCCGAATTTGCGCGGGCAACTCCAAAAATGGGTGAAGGAAATAGCAGACCACCCGTCCGTCCGCACTTATGTGACTCAAATCTGGGGCGATGTGAAGAAGTCGGTGCGCGAACAGACACCTGAAGAAACCGAGCGCCTAACCAATGCGATCGCCGCAGGCCTGGAAGACCTGGCGCGTGCCATTGAGCGCGACGAAGAGTTGCGCGCCAGCCTTAATGTGCGCCTGAAAGGCTGGGCGATAGAGCTAGCAGATGCTCAAGGCGAAGGCGTGGGCACTATGGTCGCGGACACGATCAAAGGCTGGGACGCGCAAACGGTGGTCAATCAGATAGAAGCCGCTGTCGGGCGCGATTTGCAATATATCCGCATCAGCGGAACGGTGATTGGCGGACTGGCGGGTTTGGTGATTTACGTGGTGTCGGAGTTTGTTTTTAAGCGGTGAGTGTGCTGTCGCAGAATGCCTTTTACGCTTTTCAACGAAAGAATGCGGCATGGCCACTCCGCTATCCAATTCCTCAAATCGCCCCATCCCAAACCAGCCCATCCACTGCTGGCTCGACCCCAACAGGCAAGCGCGATGAGAGCTCAGCATAGTCCAAATCAATGTGCATATTGGTTAGGATCGTGTGTTTAGGCTTGATGAACGCGGTCCATTCCAGCGCTTGCTCGACGGTCGCATGACTGGGGTGCAGCGTATCGCGCAGGGCGTCAACGATGAACAGATCGGCACCAACGCATGCAGCCAGGGTTGCGTCGGGCAAGACCTTGCAATCATTGCAATAAGCCACGGCGCCAAAGCGGAACCCCAGACTGTCAATATCTCCATGGTTTTGAGCCAAAACCTGAAAATCCAAAGCACCGCCGACACCACCAATCGTGACCCGTTCGCCACACGCAGGCATAGGCAAATAGTCCAGCAAAGCCGGATAACTTGAGCCTTTAGGTGTTTCAAAAATATAGCCAAAGCGCACCAAGAGGCTCTTGGCGGTTGCTTCATCCATATAAGTCGGGATGCGCTTGCGTTGATTGTATACCAGCGCGCGCAAATCATCGATGCCATGGCTTTGGTCGGCGTGGTCATGGGTATAAAGCAGCGCGTCAATGTGGCTAACCCGTGCCGCCAAAAGCTGTTCGCGCAAATCGGGCGAAGTATCGATCAGGATGACTGTCGCGGTGTCATGGCTAAAAGTCCCTTCATAACGTTCGACAAGAATGCTGCACCGCGTTCGCCGGTTGCGCGGATCATTTGGATCGCACGCCCCCCATTCATTGCCCACGCGCGGCACACCGCCAGAGGAGCCACAACCCAGTATTGTGACCCGAACGCGCGCGCTCATTGGCTTGCACGCTGAAATAGGGCAAAGAAATTGGCGTCTGCTTGCGATGCGAATTCTGACGCGTCCATCTCGTAAAGGCTCGCCAGAAATCCACTGACATATGGCACAAAGGCTGGCTCATTGCGTCGCCCACGCATCGGAATGGGCGCCAGATATGGGCAGTCAGTCTCAATCAAAACGCGATGACGGGGCACAGCCAATGCCGCCTCTCGTACCGCAGTCGCATTCTTAAACGTCGCAATGCCTGAAAACGCAACATATGCCCCAAGCGCTAATCCACGATGCAACAACTTTATGCCGCTGGTATAGCAATGCAACAGAATCGGAAAAGCGCCTTTAGCAAACTCTTCTTCCAAGATATCACCCAT
>JAYSRI010000349.1:0-3288 GCA_043721175.1 Alphaproteobacteria bacterium | reverse complement strand
AAGCGGTTCAATCAGCTCGCGGAAGTCTTTGTGGTTGCGGGTTAGTCCATGCAGACAAATAATCGGCGGCCCTGTTTCGGTTCCTGCCGCACTGCAGTCGATCAAGAAGGTCTCGATACCATCTTGCGCCCGAACTTTTACTTCCCGCATTTGTTTTTTCCCTGAGTTTGTATCGCTATGACAATTCCCGAGGCCCACCAAAAGATACTTAAGCGTGTATCTTTCCTTTTTCTTTCTGACTCTGCACAGCGCCACAAAAAAATGAGTTTAATTTTGTTGCAAAAACCTCTGATTGGGCGGTTTGTACGAATACATTTGACAGGCGAGGCATTTGTTCCTATATTGTTCTAAGTATTATGCAATCAGAGGGCGTATCTTATGACGCAACTTTCGCTTATTCCAGCTCTCGAGGCTGCCCGCTTTTGGCCATCAGATCGACTGTTTTCGGCGCGAGGTGACGGGCAGGCCAGTGCGCCAATGGCACCACCCAATCGCCCTACAGCAGCTCAAGTTACTTACCTAAAGCGCCTAACCGGCATTCGCACCGATTCCCAACTGGCGCGTTATGTGGTACGCAAAATTGGTATTGACGAAAGTGTGACTGGAAAAACCACGCTAACACGCCGTGATTTCGCCAAGGCAATTGATATTGAAGTGGCGGAAAAGCGCTGGACCAACTGAAACCTGATCATTTTGCGCAATATGTGTCGGACATCAGGGCAACTTTGTACGCTAGATTAGAGGGTCTGGGAGGCGCAGCTATAAGGTCATTGGCTGATGTTAATGTCAGATGACAATCGGATTATTTGAGCTTATAAATCCATGACACCAAGTCTTTGACGCTCTAACGAGGGTCGGAGCGGCTCCGAAGGCTCGGGGCCGCTTTTTGTTTGTGTCAAACCAAGCGGCCACTTTGTTCGCTGAAACTGGAAGTCGAAATTGCGCACGACGACACCTTTTGAAGATAAACTGCTGGCCATCCTGGAACCAGCAAGCCGCGACCTTGGCTATGAGATCGTGCGCATTCGTTTAATCGGGTCGCGCAGCAAAACGTTACAAATCATGGCCGAGCGTCCTGATGGAAAAATGGCATCGATTGATTGCGAAAAGCTATCGCGCGGGCTTAGCCCTTTGCTGGAAGCCGAAGACCCAGTCGATAGCGAATATACCCTCGAAGTATCTTCGCCCGGTATTGATCGCCCGCTGACACGCTTGAGCGATTTTGACCGTTGGGCAGGCTGGCAAGCCAAACTGGAACTTGACCGCGCCATGGAAGGCCAGCGCCGATTTAACGGGGAACTGGCTGGCACCGACGGCAATAATGTTTGCATCAATCTGGATGGTGAATCCGACACGGCGCTGATCCCGTTTGAGTGGCTGGCCAATGCGCGCTTAGTGCTGACAGACGATCTTATCCGCGAATCGCTACGCCGCCGGGGCGCTGACGACAGCGAATTGGAAGAGCTCGAAAAAGCACTCGATGACGATCAGGTTGAGTATGTTACCGACAGCGAACCTGAAAAACCCGAAACCGAACACTAGAATAAACCGCACAAACTATAATCCGTCACCCCTAAAAGGACACGTAACATGGCTATCTCTGCCAATCGTTTGGAACTTCTATCGATTGCCCGCTCAGTCGCATACGAGAAGAATATTGACGAATCTGTCGTCGTAGAGGCTATCGAAGAAGCAATTGGTAAAGCGGCGCGTGCGCGCTACGGCGCTGATCATCAGATTGACGCCAAGATTGACCAACGGACCGGCGAACTGACGCTCAAGCGCAAGCAAACAGTGGTCGAGACCCAAAACGATGTCGAAAATCCAAGCCAGCAAATACCTCTCTCGGTCGCGAAAAAGATGGACCCAGAGGCCGTCGTTGGTCAGGTTTTTGAAGATGATTTGCCGCTGTTTGACTTTGGCCGAGTGATGTCGCTCACAGGCAAGCAAGTGATCACCCAGCGTGTTCGCGAGGCCGAACGTGACAAGCAATTTGAGGAATACAAGGACCGCGTGGCCGATATCATCAATGGTATTGTTAAGCGCGTCGAGTATGGCAACGTGGTTGTCGATCTGGGCCGGGGTGAAGGCGTTATCCGCCGCGACCAAACCTTACCGCGCGAAAATCTCAATATGGGCGACCGTGTTCGCTGCTATATTTATGAAGTGCGCCGCGAGCAAAAAGGCCCACAGATTTTTCTGTCGCGTGCCCATCCGGGCTTTATGGCCAAATTGTTTGAGGCCGAAGTACCAGAAGTTTATGATGGCATCATTGAGATAAAGGCGGTCGCACGCGATCCGTCATCGCGCGCCAAAATCGCGGTTCTCAGCCATGATAGCTCTATCGATCCTGTTGGTGCCTGCGTTGGTATGCGTGGCAGCCGGGTTCAAGCGGTAGTCGGGGAATTGGGTGGCGAGAAAATTGACATCATTCCGTGGTCGTCCGATCCCGCGACCTTCATTGTCAACGCGCTACAACCGGCTGAAGTTACCAAAGTTGTGCTCGATGAAGATGAAAACCGCGTTGAAGTGGTGGTGCCTGACGAACAGCTCAGCCTCGCGATTGGTCGTCGTGGACAAAACGTGCGCTTGGCAAGCCAGCTGACGGGCTGGTCCATCGATATTCTGACCGAAGAAGAAGAGCGTTCACGCCGCGAGAAAGAAAGTAACAGCCGCACCGAATTGTTCATGGGCGCGATTGACGTTGATGAAATGATGGCACGTTTGCTGGTTTCAGAAGGCTTTGAGACCATCGAAGAATTGGCGTATGTGGACTTGGGCGATCTCCTGCAAATTGAAGGCTTTGACGAAGACGTTTCCGCCGAGCTCCAAGCCCGAGCACGTGACTTTATTGAGCGCGCACAAAATGAGCTTAATGCCAAAATCACTGAGCTTGGGATCGAACCCGCCATGATGGAGTTACCGGGCATCACGTCGCAGATGGCCATTAAAATGGGCGAAGGCGAGTGCAAAACTGTCGAAGACGTCGCAGGGCTTGTATCTGACGATTTACGCGGTTGGTTTGAAATCAAAAATGGCGAAAAGACCCGCTTCCCGGGCCTGCTTGAAGGCATGGGTGTCAGCGCCGAGATTGCCGACGCCATGATTATGGCGGCCCGTGTGCAAATGGGCTGGGTAGAAGCACCGGTTGTTGAAGAAACTCCAGCTGCCTCAGATGTAAAGGCGGAAGTCACCGCCGATGAACAAGAGTGAGCGCGCCGAGGGCGTAGGCCGGATACGGCGCTGCGCAGTAACCCATGAGACTTTGCCCGAAGCGGAGTTAATTCG
>JAYSRI010000348.1:0-3302 GCA_043721175.1 Alphaproteobacteria bacterium | reverse complement strand
TGTGCAATTGCGCTGCTTGGTGGACAGCCAAAGCACTTGGTGTTGCCAAAGCGCGTGGACTTTCCAGCTTTGCTTCGATGCAAATGTATTACACCATCGCGTCGCGTGATCTGGAACGCGAAGTCGTGCCTTTGGCCGTCAGTGAAGGGCTTGCCATTTTACCGTGGAGCCCGCTGGCGGGCGGGCTTTTGTCAGGCAAATACAAGCGCGACCAAGCCGGGCCAAATGACGCGCGCCGCACCGCGTTTGACTTTCCACCCGTCAACAAGGATCGAGCCTATGATTGTGTGGAAGCTATGCAAGTCATCGCGGATGCCCATGGCGTTAGTGTCGCTCAAATCGCGCTGGCTTGGCTGTTGCACCGCCCTTGGGTGACCAGTGTCATCATCGGGGCTAAAACGAACGAGCAGCTGCATGACAACCTTGGTGCTACAACTGTGAAGCTCAGCCCCGAGGATCTAGAGACCTTAGACAAAGTTTCTGCCTTGCCACAAGAATACCCAGGCTGGATGTTGGACCGACAAGGCGAAGACCGACGTGGCAGCGTCGGGTAGCCAAATTCAGCTAGTTTCGTGGCCGTCGCCCTGACCGCAAATCCAGTGGCAATTCGGCGCGGCGGCTATTGCGGTTCGTTCTGGCATTGAAAGCCCTGTCGGCGATCAATTGTGCAGCGGGCGTTGGTGAATTGGCTATGACTCCATCTATCCATTGATTGTAAAGAGAAACTCGCGTGTACACGCCGGGTTTGCCAAACTCGGCACATCCTTTTCCCCAACTGACAATGCCGACGAGCGAAGCGCTCCGATTGTCATTAAACGGACCTCGAGTCACTAAAGGCCCGCCGCTATCGCCTTGACACGTATCCGAAATAGGACTGGTGGCGCATATCATCGTCGGTTTGATCCGACCAACATAGCCCGGAAGCTGGCCGCATAAATCTTGGGGCATGCGTGCCACTTGTACTTCCAGCAACATCGGCGAGAAGCGGATAGCAGAACTTCGCGCGGTATCACCCCACCCTGTTGCCTGAAAAATTTGCCCGCTCGTCAAGGGAGCATCACGACTAGACAGACCATAACGCCGAAGGGTTTCAATCGGATCGACCAGGCTTGATTGCGTCGTTGCTTCGCTCTGGCTCCGAGTAATCCGCACCAAGGCAATATCATTCTCCAATGTCATGGGATCATAGTCGGGATGCCTGACAGCCAGCTCTATTCTAAAGGTTACGCCACCTCCCGAAGTGATATCGGACGTCCCCATGCGTACCTTGAGTTCATCATCGGCGAGGCTTTGGTTTACGCAATGAGCGGCCGTTATCACCCAATTATAGTCAATCAATGTGCCGCCACACAGATGTTGCAGCTCCCACAACTGGTACTTGGCCCGCAATTGAGGCGCGTACCTTGTAGATTCAAAATAGAGTTGAGCTTGCCAAGGCACTGGCGCAAACGGTGATCGAGCGTTGATTGAATAGACGGCTGTTTCAACAAATGCGTAGCGCTCACAAATATAATTTCCATCCGGCGTTTGCGTGCATGCGTAGCCCTCAATTGGTTCTAGAACACGATGGGTGACTTTGGTGATATCCATTAGCGCATAGGAACCACGAGACGGCAATATGCCATCACTCGCAATAGAGCCTGGCCCGCCTTGCACATCGAAATCAGCGAGGGTTAACGGCTGTATCGCCCCAACACCTTGTGCCGCGTTAGCAGTATTTTGGGCAAAACTTGCGTCAAATGAGGCGGCAAATCCTGCTACAAGAAGGCCAATGCTTATGGTTCTGGACCACGCAATCCTCATTTCATCGCCCCGTAAAACAGCGCTACGCGCAATTGGCTAAAATCCAACAATTGCCCACCTCGTTCGTCATAACCAACGGGTTACATTTTTCCGGCGCAAAGTCCATTTAATTTCGAGCAAATGCCGCGCGCAACTGTCTCAAGCTGAGCGCAAACATCATGAGCGTGAATTGAATAATGACAATCGAAGTTCAATCCTATAGAGACCGCGCTCCCGAATTTTTGGAAATGCCCACATGTCTCAATCCCTCAGTTTAGGCCTCGATTTTGGGACCACTAATAGCGTTGCAACCCTGATCGGCGCGGATGGCAAAAGCCAGGCAATCAGCTTCACACACGAAGCCGACCTTGTTGAAGCATGCCGTTCTGTGATGTGCTTCTGGCGCGATGACGAAGGCCGACTGTCCAAGCCTATGATGGAAATAGGCCCATGGGCAATTGACCAATTTCTGGAGCTGGGTGGAGATTGTCGATTTCTGCAATCTTTCAAGACTTTTGCAGCCAGCCCACTTTTCAATACGACGGTCATTCAAAATAAAGCATGGAGCTTTGAGGATTTGCTGGCGGCATTTTTGCGCCGATTGGCGGCCAAGTCTGACAAGCCCTTTCCAAGCCGCGTTTTCGTAGGCCGACCTGTTCGGTTTGCCGGTGCGCGCAGCGACGACGCGCTGGCACGAACGCGCTATGAAGCCGCTCTGACGAAGGCTGGTTTTAGCGACATAAGCCACGTTTACGAACCTGTTGCTGCGGCTTTCTTTTTCGCCCAAAGACTTGAGAAAAACGCGACGATTCTGGTCGCCGACTTTGGCGGAGGCACAAGCGATTTCTCGATCCTACGCTTCAAACGCGGCAGCAATAGTCGCTCGGCAGAGGCTTTGGCCCATCGTGGCATTGGCATTGCCGGCGACAATTTCGATCAACGTATCATCGACAATGTTGTGTCGCCGATGTTTGGCAAAGGCAGCAGTTATGTCTCGGACGGCAAAGTCCTGCCCGTTCCAAAGGCGTTCTACGCCCGCTTTGCACAATGGAACCAATTATCAATCATGCGCCATACGCGCGACTATCAAGACTTGATCAAACTCGCCCGCCAAGCCAGTGAACCGCATAAACTGCAGGCCTTTATCGACTTTCTTGATGCCGAAGCCAGCTATTTATTGTACCGCGCCGTTGCGCAAACCAAAACCGCCTTGTCACATGGGTTGAGCGCCGCATTTCAACTGGACACTGGCACGAACACCATCAATCAGGCTATTTCTCGGGCCGATTTCGAGGCTTGGATTGCGCCAGACCTTGCTGATATTGATGCTTGCGTAAGCGACGCACTGGTTGCCGCTCAACTCGACGAAGGCGGCATCGACAAGGTGTTTTTGACCGGCGGATCGTCCTTTGTGCCAGCCGTCAAGATATTGTTTGAACGCCGTTTTGGCGTCACTAAAGTTGAGACAGGTGACCAGTTCGTTTCAATCGCGCACGGGCTCTCCCTCATCGCACAGGAAG
>JAYSRI010000347.1:0-3306 GCA_043721175.1 Alphaproteobacteria bacterium | reverse complement strand
CGCAGCAAAACCATGCTGGTGATCAAGGTAAGAAAAGGGTTCCGAACAGCTGAGGCCGACTATTCACCCAGCCCTACCATTCAAGCCGCACTCTAATTTACGACCTATCCGAAGGATCGATGATCCATCCACGGCCACTGCGCGTTGCGTTGAGCGTCACCGTTGCTGGGCGGACTTGGGGTCGCATGTGCGCAGCGAGTGCACCGACCAATCCAATGACCAAGCCAGCAATGGCCAAAGCAATAGCGCCAAACACAACCGCCGACGCGATAAATAGGCCCGATACGGTTGCAATCACAGCGTTTATCAGTGTTTTGGCGGCGGAGGGCAAAGTGTTCATGCCAAACAGATTGTCCCTAAAAAACAGTTCGTCAAGAAGAACTTGCAAGTTGAGGCACATTTTTTTTCGATTTAGCATCGGCTTGTCGAAGGCCGCGTGCGGACTGACCACGCTTTTGACTCGGAGACTTCAACAAACGGCTTTGTTTGATGGCTTCATACGCCTCATTGATAGCGGCGGCTTTGGCATGAGCGGATGTTACAAACTCAGCGGGTGCGCCGCGTGCAATGAAGGTGTCAGGGTGATTCTCTGTCATTAATCGCATCCAAGCTCGGCGGATGTCGTCATCACTAGCGGATATATCAACACCAATGATTGAATAAGCGTCAGGCTCCCGATCTGGAAAATAGGGTGCCGAGATACGTGCAAACTCTGTTTGGGTAAAACCAAACAAATCCGCTACAATTGCCAAGAATGTCTCTTCGCTGGACGTTATTGAACCATCAGCAATGGCGACTGAAAACAAAATATCTAGCACATCTTCCAGCAAACAGGGACGGGCGCGATATCGGCGGCCAATCCTACGCGCGTAGCTCTCGTAGCCGTGCACTGTTTCTTGTGCCAACTTGAATAAGCGATCAAACATTGGTCTTTCGTCTTGTGCTATCGGGAAAGCCGCACGAAACGCCGCCGCTTCATCTAGAGTTGTCCGCCCGTCAGCGCGTGCCATTTTGGCAGCTAAAGCTACAACTGCAGCAGCAAAATCCATGTCGCCCGGGTCTGGTGAGCACGGATCGATCATTTCGTCGCTGTCAAGGGTTGCCCCAAAAGCAGAACCCGCAAGCGCCAACAATCGTTTCCATAATCCCATGCCGCGAACTTATCACGGCGCAGCGTGTGGCTGCCAGCGAATTATTCCGCGAAAACGTGCAAGTCGTGAGAGCTAACCCTAGAGTAGCTGTCGAAGCCAGCGACTTGTGTTGGATTTTACCGATTGTGTTGTGCGGTTGTTTACGAAAAACTGATATTTTAGACGTGTGGCTGAAGGGGTAGTTCTGTGCTTGATATTCTTGAGATGCTCAAAGGTTGCATAGACGCGCCTCCACAGGCAATACTGGCTTGCCCGATTGGTTTGATTGCAGCCCTTCATTTCGCAAGCGGCAGCCAGAAAGAAATCAGAGGCGCTCGCACCGACAACGTTGTACGGTTGGCTCGGCAAGAAGCAGTTCACCGACCTGGTTGGGTGAAAGCCCTCGGTATCGGTCTTGGATTGGGGGTTGCAGTAGGCAATTTTCTCTACATTCAAGATCCACAATTTCTAACGGCTATTTCGCACAATCTACCTTTCTAGGCAGTGTCTACCAATGTGTGAAATTCACACGACTCCCTAGCGCGACACCCGCGGACGTGCGAATATCACTCTGGACTTGGAGGATGTGGTATGGACGTGGTTTGGTTTCGAAATCGAATGAAAGAAGTTGGCGCAACCCAAGAAGATATTGGGGCAGCAATTGGACGCGATCGTTCTGCGGCAAGCCGCCTTCTATCGGGGACGCTGGAATTCAAGGTTGCTCATGCTGCGCCCCTAGCGGCAGTCCTTAAAACCACGACGGCCGAAATATTAGCGCGGTCTGGTGCAGACTTGGGACCGCAGGTGTCTGCTGGGCGCCATGCAGGGTTTCATAGGCGTGTCGAAGCCGCTTTGGAGGCTTTTGCGCTGGGTGAAATTGTCGTTGTGACCGACGATGATGACCGTGAAAATGAAGGCGATCTAATTGTTGCAGCCACGCTTTGTACACCTGAAAAAATGGCTTTTATTGTCCGGCATACGTCAGGGATTGTTTGCGCGCCTATCACGCGCGATCTTGCCAAGAAGCTACGACTTGATCCAATGGTGTCAAATAACGACGCTCCCCATGCGACAGCCTTTACGGTTTCTGTCGATGTGCGCGTTGGCACCACGACAGGGATTTCTGCTGAAGATCGGACCAATACCTGTCGTGCGTTGGCAAATCCAAACAATGGTGCGGCCGATTTTGTGCGCCCGGGACACGTCTTTCCGCTCATTGCGCGCGACGGCGGTGTTCTAGTTCGTACAGGCCACACTGAAGCAACTGTGGATTTATGCCGGATGGCAGGCCTGCCTGAGGTCGGCGTGATTTGCGAGATGATGAATGACGACGGCACAGTCATGCGTGGACCTCAAGTCGCAGCTTTTGCGGCGACTCACGGCCTGAAACATGTGTCGATTGCTGAAATGATTGCCTATCGGCAAAGCCGTGAAAAGCTGGTTGAGCGCGTATCGAGCTTTGTTGTCGACACTGAAAGCGGCCCAATACAGGGATACGCCTACTCTACGCCGTTCGATGCGGTTCATCATCTGGCGTTTGTCGTCGGTAAATTAGGCGAAGGCGAAAATGTGCCAACGCGTCTGCACCGGGGCGATGTGATCAAGGACGTATTTGGAGGCGCGCCAGCGATTAAAGCCGCGATTGAGACATTTAGAAATGAAGGCCGGGGCGTTTTGGTTTATCTTCGGGATGGCACAGTAGGTGTTCCGTTTCAGCAACATGAAGAAACCTCGGGCTCAGAAGATTTGCGCCTGCAGACTTGGCGCGAAATTGGTGTCGGTGCGCAGATCTTGCGTGATCTTGGGGTGTCTTCCATCAAGTTACTCACGAGATCGACGCATAAATTTGCAGGCCTTAGCGGTTTTGGAATTGAAATCGTTGAGGTTGACGGGAGGTAGTTACCCGCGGTTGCACATGCGGCTAGAAGCCTCCAAATTGTTACCATGCAAATAAGGCCTTGTTCACCTTGCCTCAAAATCAGGCCTTAAACAGAGCGTGCTAATGTTGCCTTCAAGAAAAAAACGCGCGTTGGTTGCGATCAACCGTAGCGCTCCCCAATCTGACCCGCTAGAAGGTCTCTATGCAAACACGAAACCCTTTCTTTGACGAATTCGCTAAGTTAGCAACTGGTGCGGCTGGAGTTGCCCAAGGTGTGGGTGAAGAAGCCCGCGCATT
>JAYSRI010000346.1:0-3309 GCA_043721175.1 Alphaproteobacteria bacterium | reverse complement strand
GCGCAATTGAGTCAGCGGGAACTGAATTATAATCGACACTGATTGTGCCGCCATTGACGGTCACGGTGGAAGTGACATTGCCGTTGAGGACTTGTGGGCCGGTAAATGGATTATAGATCCCGCAAGTTTGCTGAAGCGGCTGACCACAGGTCGGGGTTGGCGCGGTTTGAGCGGTCGCGGATATTGGCGTGAGTATTGCGCTGCCAATCATAAAGCCAATTGCGAGCGTGCTCGCGGCCATGAGCTTGTTATACATTATCTTACCCCTCCTGCATTGGGAGCCACCGCACCCGCAACGTGTCGGGATTGGTTGGAATCTTCGTTTCGTCTCTGCATGCGACAAAACAGGCGGCCCCAATCTGTTGGAGGGGTCCGCCTGTTGCCGTTAGTCTATCTTAGTTGCGGCGCCCGCGAAGTGCGCCACGAACGGCGGCATCGCGACCATCTGACCAAGCGTTTGGATTGGCACGTGCTGCTGCACCTTGAGCTGTCGCGTCCGAGCGGGGAACGAAAGCACCGGTGATGCCGATTGGACCCAATGGATCGCCACCGCGACCAAATGCGCCTTCACATCCAGCTGCACCAGGGATGCCATAGATATTGGACATCATTTCAACGACGGCACGCTCAACAACTGAACGGACTGCCAATTGAACTGGCTCTTGGCTGCGACCGCCAACACCCAAATCGAGGGTGATGTTGTCGAGGAACTGGAAGTAACCAAGGCCGATTTCGCGACCAATGATTTGCTTCTGATAGGAGATAACGTCCACAACTTCGAGCGTCTTGGTGTCGATCAAGCGCAGGTCAAGGCCAACGTTCATGACATACATTTTGCCATTGATGATGCCTTTGCCGTTTGTTGGATCACGGTCACCGATGAAGGTGTCTGTGCCGACTGAACGGATGTTGTAGTTCATTTCGGTGATGCCACCGATCAGATAGAAGTCAGAACCTGGGACTTGGCCAGCCAGAATGCGGCGGAAGTCTTGGCCTTCTTCACCGATCAAGCGGTTGTTGGCATATTTCAGTTCAAGCTCTGACACGGATGTGTCAAAACGCTCAACCAAACGTGCACCGGACTTTGCAAAGGCAGAAATCGCCATTAGCGATGCGCCTTGAGTAACCTGACGGCCACCTTCAAAGTCTGACTTGCCTGTGTAGTCCAAGATACGACCAACAGCGACGCGTGGGCCACGGATGTTTTTGGTACGTGCATAGTTGGCCAGGCAAACCAAAGCTGCCGAATAAGGCGTTGGATTTGCTGTGACAGGTGCGTTGCCAATAGGTGCAGCGTAATTGCCCGAAGGACCAGCTACGGGTGACACGCAACCTGTGAGGGCAATCGTGCCGGCCATTGCGATGGCTGGAAGTTTCATGCGCGACAGCGCGGAGAAAATTGGATTTGTCATTAGAAGTCGAGCCCCCCATTGAGCACTTGCTGAGCTGGTGAAGATAAAGAAGAAGCGCTGCAAGTTGGCGTTGCGGCGGTACATGCTGGTGGTTTCGGTTGACCAGCATTGATGTTGACGGTCTGGTTACCGTTGTTGGTTTGGGTTGAGTTCACAACAACAGTATTGAAACTGCCACTCGTGTTAACATTGAGTTGGTTGCCAATGGCCGAGCCTGTTCCCGAAAAGCCCATGCCGGTGTTTGACCCATTATAAAGGCCAAGTGGCAAGGACGAGAGATCGTCGCCAACAACGATTCGACCATCTATAATGACGCGGTTGCCGTTTAAGTCACGGGTGCGTGCATCGTAAGGACGGCTTTCGTCGCCGGGGTTGATGCCGTAGGGACGGCTAAATTCATTTGCATAGCCAGCACGGCTTTGCGCATGAGCTGGTGTTGCTGCCAAAAGGGCTGCCACACCAAGAGCTGCTGCTGACAACGTGAACGCTGCAACGGCTAGCCTTTTACGATCATGCTTTGAGGCATTGACCTCGAGGGTTTCCATCATATTCTTCGCTCCTTTTGGACGAACACGAAGGATGGTCTGCAATGACCGTGCCAACGTGTTCACCATGAAACTGCGTTCTTTCGAAGGGGTTTCTACCCAAGGCGCGCCATTTTGGTGCCACTTTTGCCTCAAGTTTTGACGTTCAACCCGAAACACTGTCTCGTTATGAACCAAAAAGATGGAGAAAAGGTTTGCAAGCCCGCATTGAGTTTTTCTTCGATTGTTCGAGTCCCTGGACTTACCTTGCGTTTGTGAGGCTCTTGAAGCTCGCCAATCGGGCTTCAATGGACATCATCTGGAAACCCACCTTAGTTGGAGGAGTTTTCAACAAGGTAAACGCAGATGTATATATACAGCGCGAAGCACCAAATCCTGTGAAAGCGGCTTATTACCGAAAGGACCTAGCTGATTGGGCCGCGTTTTGTGGGGTTTCTATTATTCAGCCGAGTGTTTTTCCGGTGCGCTCAGTGACGGCCATGCGGGGCTGTTTCCACGCTATTGAGCGAGACCACATTAAAAGTTACGCGCTGAACCTGTTTGAAGCTTATTGGCGCGACGATCACGATATCTCCCAAGATCACGTCATTATGACATGCGCAGAACGGGCTGGCCTGAATGGTGTTGAATTGTTGAACGCTGCTAGAGCGCCCGAAGCCAAGGCCAGCTTGATTGCCAATACCGATGAATTGATTGAGCGGGGAGGGTTTGGATCGCCAACTCTTTTTGTTAACTCGACAGATATGTATTTCGGCAATGATCGGCTCGAGCTAATTGAAGCGGCACTTGTTCGCGATAAGACCAAGAACTGAAGCAATGCAGACCTTACCGCCAAACACGCCATCTGATATCGACAAGAGAGTTGTCGATGAAAATGACGTGGGTGTGCCGTTGACAGACAAAATTGAGTCGCCACGGCGAGAGCCGATTTTCAATCAGACACCATTAGGCGTTGCGGGGCTAATTGGTGCCATTCTTACTGCACATATTGTGTCGCTGCTGACAGGTGCCAATGCGATAGAAATTGCGCAGACAAACTTTGGTGTAGTCCCGGCGCGTATTTTAGGCGAGCTATCAGACAAAGACTTCGGATCAGCACTCACATCTCTTATTGCATCGCAATTTATGCATGGAGGAACGCTTCATCTTGTGATGAACCTTGCAATGCTTTTGCAAGCTGGACCTATTGCGGAATTGGGATTGAACCGCAATCGCGATTCGGTTGCCCGCTTTGTGATTTTCTTCGTATTGTGCGGTATAGCAGGTGGCGTGGTCTATTGCTCGATCAACCCGGCCTCCATGACGCCAACCATTGGCGCATCTGGGGCAATTTCGGGTGTGTTTGCTGGCTT
>JAYSRI010000345.1:0-3312 GCA_043721175.1 Alphaproteobacteria bacterium | reverse complement strand
TCGGGCAAAGCCTGTGCTGACGCCGCGCGTGCTTTGGGCTGTGACGTTGTAGAAATTGACGTCGATCGCGACATTGCTGCCACGCTGAAATCCGTCGCTCCTGACATTGCACTCAACGCTATGCACGGGCCATGGGGTGAAGACGGTCGCATTCAGGCGGTGCTTGAAATTGCAGACATCCCCTACACACATTCTGGGGTTTTGGCATCGGCACTCGCTATGGACAAAGAACGCGCTAAGGCCGTGTTCACCGCTGCGGGCCTTGATGTGCCGCGCGGCATGTTGATGGACCGCAAGGTCGCCGCATCCGAGCATCCATTGCCACCGCCCTATGTTGTGAAACCCAATGCCGACGGCTCCAGCTTTGGCGTTTTCATAGTGCGCCAAGGCGACAATCGTCCGCCTCAAAAATTACTTGATCCCGACTGGCGCAGTGGCAATGACGTGCTGGTCGAGGAGTTCATTGCTGGACGCGAACTCACCGTCGCCGTTATGGGCGATAAAGCGCTGGCCGTGACTGAAATTCGCACGGGCAACGCTTTCTACGATTATGACGCCAAATATTCGGATGGCGGCTCGGTGCATGTCGTCAACCCAAAAGATTTGCCAACCGACATTCATGCGCGTGCCATGGCAGACGCACTGACTGCCCATAAACTGCTCGGCTGCCGGGGCGTTACGCGGTCTGACTTTCGTTATGATCCAGAAACGGGTCGTCTTGTGATCCTTGAGATCAACACTCAACCCGGCATGACAGCCACGTCATTGGCTCCCGAACAAGCCGCCCATGTTGGCGTGGCGTTTAATGATCTTGTGAAATGGATGTTGGAGGACGCCTCATGCCCGCGATAAGACAAGCGCGCCGCGCACCCCAAAAACGTAACTCTGCGCCACGAACCCGTCAACGGTCCGCGCCACGTCGGGCCGATGGTCACGCGTGGACCATGAAGCTCGGCGCTTGGGCTCATGCCCGTATGCGTGCTGCGCGTCATGATAGCTTGACACGAAAAATCTTGATGGTTGCGACGATTGTTTCTGTTGTCGCCATCTTGCTGGTGCTCGCGGCTGGCTTGGGCGTGCTCGACAATATGGGGCGCGGAATATCAAATAGTGCCGCTAATACAGCGCGCTCGATGGGTCTTGCTGTCCGCGTTGTGAACGTTCAGGCACCAATCGGTCTCGAGATGAGTGAATATCAACGCGCCGAAGCGCAGGCGATTGCCGGTATCATCCCGGACGAAGTGATGTTTGGCGTCAGTCCCAGCGAAATTCGCGCCCGTGTGGCTGACTTGCCGTGGGTTGAAAGCGTGATGGTGCGCCGCTTGTGGCCTGATCAAATCCAGATCGTCATCACGCCGCGCGCCGCCAGCGCACTTTGGCAAGAAAATGGTCGTTTGACTTACATGGACGCCACTGGCCGTAAGCTCGGGATTGCCAATGTCACGTCTGCCAAGGGATTTGCTTTGGTTGTTGGAGCCAATGCCGGCCCCGTCGCACCGGCATTATTCGCAGCCTTAGCACCTTATCAAGAAATTGCTTCACGCACATCGGCGGCAATCCGTGTCGGTGATCGGCGCTGGACATTGCGCATGAAATCAGGCGGCGACATCTTGTTGCCCGAGCAGAATGTTGCCGAAACTTTGGCCCGAATTAATGAATATCAAGCCAGCCACCGCTTGCTCGACCGCCCCTTCGCCCGCTTGGATTTCAGAACGCCAGGCAGTTTCATCCTTCGTCCGACGACAGAAGTCTTGTCGGTGAATGCGTCTTCCAGTGCGGTGAAGTCCGCACGGGGCGTGTAAACCAAGAGAGATTTAGCCCAAGCGCTAAAAAGGAAACTATGTCGTCACACGCCAAGCGAACCGCGGTTGAAAACCGTATTCCCGCCCCGCGGGCATCTATGCTCGCCGCCCTCGATATTGGGGCCAGTAAAATCACCTGCTTCATTGGTAGTGTTGGCCAAGGGCCAGGACCCTTGCGGGTAGCCGGTGTGGGAACCCAAGCGGCTCGCGGTGTCCGCAACGGGGCGATTGTTGACCTCGATGCTGCGGAACGCGCCGTCCGCGCCGCCGTCAGTCAGGCCGAACGCATGGCCGAAACCACCGTCAGCGAAGTTGTCGTCTCGGTCTCAGGCTTTGGTGTGCGCGCGGAACAAGCCAATGGCGAAATTGGGCTCACGAGCTCAGAAATTGGCGTCAAAGAGCGCCGCAAAGTTGTTGGTTCCGCTCTCCAGCATGTGCGTCTTGAGGGACGCTCGATCTTGCACGTGACACCCAGCTTCTTCGTGGTGGATGGTCACCGTGTGCGCGATCCGCGCGGCATGTTCGGGAAACGCCTCGGCGTTGCGATTACAGTTGTCACCGTGCCAACCCCGCAATGGCGCAATATCGTGCTCTGTGTCGAGCGCGCGATGTACACGATTTCTGGCAGCGTCGCGGCACCTTATGCTGCGGCTTTGGGTGCTCTAGCAGAGGACGATCTCGATCTCGGGGCCCTAGTTGTTGATATGGGGGCACGCTCAACCACGGCGGCCTTGTTTCAAGCAGGCGCTTTATTGCACGTCGATGCGGTGCCAATCGGTTCCGATCACGTGACCCACGATATCGCCCATTGCTTGGGTACATCCGCCTCGGCGGCCGAGCGTTTGAAGATCGTGCATGGCAGTGCCATCGCCAGCCTTAACGAAGATAATATGATGATCGACGTGCCTCGCATGACCGAAAGCGGGCTGATCATTGCCGATCAGGCAGCGCGCTCCATGCTCACAGGTATTGTGCGTCCGCGCGTTGAAGAAACACTGGAATTATTGCGTGACCGTCTGCGCGCTGGCGGCTTGGACAAGCTCAACGCCGGGCGTCGTATCGTGCTGACGGGTGGCGGTTCGCAGCTGAATGGCGTGCGTGAACTGGCAGCGCGTGTGTTTGAAGGCCACGTCCGCATCGGTCGTCCACAACGCTTTACCGGCCTTGGCGACGCCGTTGCAGGCCCCGGATATAGCGTCGCTGCGGGCTTGCTACGCTGGGGCATTGAACGCCCCACCGACATGACAGGCGCCCAATCCCAACTCCGCGATCCACCCAGCCACCCAGTGGCGCGAGCGGTAGCGTGGTTAAGGGAGAACTTTTAAGGATTTGTGGACATTTTCGTTTTTGTGGCATAAAATAGGAATTGTCACAGAATGAAAGCGTGTCAGAATGGCCAATTCACTTGCAGTTCGTGTTGCCTCTAACGGTCGTTTGGTATTGCCCAAAGCCATTCGCAAAGCACTCGGTCTTGAAGATGCAGGTGTCATTGTGATGTCGGTAGTGGATG
>JAYSRI010000344.1:0-3312 GCA_043721175.1 Alphaproteobacteria bacterium | reverse complement strand
AATTCATCATCGTATTTTCCCCCGATTGCCCAATGGCATCTAAAGCGCGCAGATCTAGCGTCCACGTCCCTTTAGTTTCGATTTCTTGATCAAGCCTTCATATTGGTGCGCCAACATGTGGGACTGAATTTGAGCAACGGTGTCAATCGTGACAGATACAACGATCAATAGCGATGTCCCGCCCAGATAAAACTGCATGCCAAAGCCAGCGATCAATAATTCAGGTGCCAGACATACGACAGTCAGATAAGCGGCACCAATCACCGTCAGGCGGGTCATGACGTTATCAAGGTAAGCGGCAGTCTTCGCACCGGGGCGAATGCCGGGCAAGAAGCCACCATTCTTGCGTAAATTGTCTGCGGTCTCTTCTGTATTGAACACAACTGACGTGTAGAAGAAGCAGAAAAAGATGATCAGCACAGCAAACAACGCCATAAACAAAGGCTGACCATGCGACAGGGCAGCCGCCATTTGCTGGATGCCCTCTTGCACCATGACGCGCCATTGAGGTGCGTCGGGTGGCAATTGCCCACTCGCCATAAAGCCAGCAGCGGTGGCGGGCAACAGCAACAACGACGAGGCAAAGATCGGCGGTATCACGCCAGCGGTGTTGATTTTAAGAGGCAAGAATGATTGTTCGCCCATTGCAGAGCGTTGCGCAGGCCCCGCCTGTCGCTTGGGATACTGCACCACAATACGCCGCTGAGAGCGCTCGATAAACACAATCATGACAACGGCGGCCGACAAAACCACCACAAGCCCCAGGATCGCAAAGCCTGAAACTGAGCCTTCTTGAGCCAGCGTCAAAGTCCGATAGATCGAGCGCGGCAATTCGGCGACGATACCTGCAAAAATGATGAGCGATACGCCGTTTCCAATACCGCGTGCGGTGATTTGCTCACCAATCCACATCAATAACAATGTCCCGCCCGTTAGCGTGATCACAGTGGACGCCAAGAAAAACAAGCCAGGGTTGAGAACAACACCGGGTGAATTATTCAGGCCCGTCGCGATCCCATAGGACTGAGCCAATGCCAAGGCAACAGCGAGGTAGCGCGTATATTGGTTCAGCTGAGCGCGCCCAGCTTCGCCCTCCTTTTTCATTTCCTCAAGACGTCCAGGAAACGATGACAGCAGCTGGATAATGATCGACGCCGAAATATACGGCATCACATTCAAAGCAAAAATCGCCAAACGCTCAACAGCACCACCAGAGAACATATTAGCCATGCCCAGAATACCTTGTTGGGATGACTTAAAGGCTTGCGCGAATGCTGCAATATCGATGCCAGGAATCGGAATGAAAGTACCCAATCGATAGCAAATCAAAGCAATAACGGTAAACCAGATACGAGCGTGCAAGTCCTTAGCTTTCGCAAAGGATGCAAAGTTCATATTGCGGGCAAGTTGTTCGGCTGCTGACGCCATGAAACGGAGTGCCTTCCTGAGCGCGTTTCGTTTCGACAGAAACGAAGTTGCGCGTAATTCAAAAGACTTAGATCACGTTGCACGTGCTACACCAAGCAAATGTGTGCAACGTGATCTAAAATGAAAAGCGCGCCTAAGCGGGTGTCCGCCTGGCGCGCCTGAAAAGAGGTGCGCACCACCCATATCGGATGGCGCGCGTCATACCTCAAGAGGCTTAGGCGGCTAGCTTTGCAGCTTTGGCCTTATTGCGGGCCATTGGACCAGTTAACGTGATTGTGCCACCAGCTGCCTCAATCGCTGCGACCGCAGCTTCTGAAGCACCTGTGACGATCAAATTGACCTTGCCGCCAATCTCGCCCTTGTTAAGAACGCGAACACCATCACGAACGCGGCGGATCAAGCCTGATGCGACCAAAGCGGCTTCATCGATTGGCTTGCTGGCGTCCAAACGGCCTGCAGCAATTGCCTTGGCCAGAAGGGACAGATTGACCCAAGCATGCTCTTTGCTGCAACGGGCGTTGAAGCCACGCTTTGGCACGCGCATGTGGATCGGCATTTGACCGCCTTCAAAGCCATTGATCGAGACACCGCGACGCGATTTCTGACCCTTGACACCGCGACCGCACGTCTTGCCTTTGCCTGAACCAACGCCACGACCAACCCGCATGCGGGCCTTGGTTGCGCCGGGATTATCTGACAATTCATTGAGTTTCATGGTAATATCCAAGCGCGCTTACGCACGCTCCTCCACGACTTGTATCAAGTGGGCAACCTTACGGATCATACCGCGAACCGACGGGGTATCCTCAAGCTCGCTCACACGATGCATTTTGTTCAAGCCAAGACCAACGAGAGTTTCACGCTGGTCGAAACGGCGGCGAATGGGCGAACCCGTTTGTTTGATGACAACAACAGCCATTGCCCTAACCCTCCGAGCCTTCGACGCCGCTGGCCCCGTCTTTACGACGGACCAGAACATCAGCGACTTTCAGGTTGCGTTTGTTAGCGATTTGACGCGGGCTGATTTGCTCGCCCAGCGCGTCAAACGTTGCACGCACCATGTTGTAAGGGTTTGATGACCCCAGGGACTTGGACACGACGTCCTTGATCCCCAAGACTTCAAACACCGCGCGCATCGGACCACCGGCGATCAAGCCAGTACCCGGAGGTGCTGAGCGCATGATCACTTTGCCTGCACCATGGCGCCCTGCGGCATTATGGTGAAGGGTACGACCTTCACGCAACGGGATACGCTGCATGCGACGCTTGGCTTCTTCAGTGGCTTTGCGGATCGCTTCAGGAACTTCGCGGGCTTTGCCCTTGCCGAAACCTGCACGACCTTTTTCATCACCAACTACGACGAGGGCCGCAAAACCGAAGTTCTTACCACCCTTAACAACCTTAGCAACGCGGTTGATTGCGACCAAGCGGTCAACAAATTCACTATCACGTTCTTCGGCTTTTTGATTACGTTCCGGCCCACGAGCCATAAGATTTGCTCCTTAGAACTCTAGACCGGCAGCACGAGCTGCATCGGCGAGCGCTTTGACGCGCCCATGAAACAAATAACCACCGCGGTCGAAAACCACTTGCTTGACACCTTTTTCAGAGGCGCGTTCAGCGAGCAATTTCCCGACTGCGACTGCAGCATCCACCTTCACACCATCGGCACTGCGCAGGGCGGCTTCGAGGGACGAGGCGGAAGCAATCGTAACGCCTTTGGCGTCGTCGATGATTTGGGCGGATATATTTTTGCTGGAGCGATGGACAGACAACCGAAGCCGACCGTTGGCCAAAGCCCGGAGGCGTGTCCGCGTACGCATGGTACGCTTTGCCTTCAATGCTAATGGAGTTGGCATTACTTCTTCTTGCCTTCCTTGCGAC
>JAYSRI010000343.1:0-3326 GCA_043721175.1 Alphaproteobacteria bacterium | reverse complement strand
GGCAATTGACGGAAATGATGTCCATACGTGACAACATTTGGTCAAGGCTTTCCCAATAGGTTGCCTCTAGGTCCTTCTCAATGGCCTCGGGAACGCGGCGGCGATTATGATAGTGGATTTGCAGACCAAACGCCTTGGCGCGGCGCGCAACAGCCTGACCGATACGCCCCATCCCCACAATGCCTAGTCGCTTGCCCGCAACGCGGCGACCCATCATCCACGTGGGTGACCAGCCAACAAAGCCGTCTGCCTCAACAATCTTGACACCCTCCATTAAGCGCCGCGGGACTGCCAATATCAGCGCCATGGTAATATCAGCGGTGTCCTCGGTTAGGACGCCTGGCGTATTGGTAACAGTGATGCCGCGCTGGGTAGCCGTCGCAACATCGATGTTGTCGACGCCCGCTCCAAACTGCGCCACCAAACGCAAACGCTCACCACAACGTGTCAACACGCGGCTATCAATCTTATCGGTGACGGTGGGAACTAACACGTCGGCACGGCTAACGGCATCCACTAGTTGCTCGTAAGTCATCGGGGTGTCGGTGAGGTTGAATTCAACATCAAAAAGTTCTGCCATCCGTGTTTCGACGGGCTCAGGCAATTTGCGGGTAACGATGACTTTGAGTTTTGAAGTGGGCATGTCATGTCTCTAGCAAGTGCCGAGCACCACGCCAAGCAGGCATTTTGCGGTGGGCCTGTATTGTGCAGGGCAATCTAACGCCAGAGTTAAGCCTTCCTTCACTTTAGCCCGCCAAATGATGGAGACGACATTAACGCGCCATCAAGAGAGTGTGCCGATGGGCAAATTCATAATTTCATTTTTGGGCCTAGCGGTTGCAGCCATTGCGACCGGGGCAGTGGCGTCGGGGTTTCCCCCGTTTAACCGCGCGGCAGGTGAAACGCCGTCTGGTCAACCTGTGCCGCGCTTCGTTTCATTAAAATTTGCCAAAATTAATGGCCGCGCTGGCCCCGACCGCACGTATCCTGTGCGCTGGGTATATCAGCGCAAAGGTCTGCCCGTACGCGTCATCGCCGAAACCGAAGAATGGAGACGGATTCAAGATCCTGAAGGTACGGTTTCTTGGGTTCATCGACGGATGATTGACGGTCGCCGTACTGGTATTGTCCGCCCGGCTCGCGATATGCGGGTTGGCATGCACATAAAGCCTGAAAGTGCTGCTCGCATTGCCGCTTACGCGTCTGATGGCGTGATCGTTGATATAACCGATGAACGACCTGGCTGGCGGGAAATTAAAAACGGTCGCTTCAAGGGTTGGGTTCCCGCAGGCGAGCTTTGGGGCAGTGACAATGCCTCAACGCGATAAGGTCCGGGGCCGCGCCAACATCTTAGAAATAATAATTTGTTAACCAAATCAGACCAAGGATCGCGGGTTAGAAACAGTCATGTGTGTTGAGGAGTTCCAAACGTGCGACCAGTTCGGCAAGCGATAGAACCGCCGATTTCGTCACCTTTTGGGGGCGTCACGCCACTGGCGCGCGCACCTATTTTCCAAAATGACAGCATTGCTTTACAGCCCGACGATGGCGGTCGGCTGGGTGTTCCCCTTGAGCAGTTAACGCCTCAGGTGCGCGCCGCTCTAGCCCGTTTGCAGGCCCAGATTGACGCCCTGCGCAGTGATCGCGCCCAACTCAACCAGCGCTTACGTCAAGCCGAAGACCTTGCCGATACCGATACTCTTGTGCCCGTGTTCAATCGCCGCGCATTCGTGCGTGAACTGACCCGAGTGATGAGCTTTGCCCAGCGTTATGACGTGCAAGCCAGTGTGGTGTATTTTGATCTTGATGGTTTCAAGCAAATCAACGACCGCTATGGACACCCTGCAGGCGACGCCATTCTCAAGGCGGTTGCTCAGGTTTTGCTCACCCATATTCGTGAAAGCGACTTAGCCGGACGCGTAGGTGGCGACGAGTTCGCTGTGATCCTTGCCAAAGCGGGGCCAACAGATGCGCGCTTAAAAGGTCAGCAATTGGCCGATGCCATCCGTGAGATGAAAGTGCCATATCAGGGCCAGATGCTGAGTGTTGGTGCTGCATTCGGTGCCTATACATTTGCACCAAATGACACCCCGGAACTGGCCTTGTCGCGCGCTGACGAGGCGATGTACGCGCTCAAAACAAGTCGCAAAGTGCAGAGCCTTTAGGGCGCAAAACTGCTAGGTGCTGCCTCAACAGTCCGGCCACCACGTGGACCAACTTCATTGATCGCCATGCCACGCTGGACCACACCGCGACTAAAGCGAAACAAGCCGTCGACGCCTACAAATCCATCACGGGTTTCGATCATCCTCTGCGTTGCCGCGCTGGCATTACCACCGCGTGTCATACCAGCCAGCATCGCCGTTGCGTCATAACCCATGCCCGCCAATCGTGTGGGACGACGGCCGAACCGGTCACGAAACCGCTGCTCGAACGCAGCGCGCGATGCGGAGTCTGGTGTCACATACCACCCCCCTGCCAGCCGCGAGTCTGCAAGAGTCTCGGTATCATTCCACAAACCAGTCCCCAAAAACCGCACGCGCGACGTTGATGCGCCAGCCTGGGTTAGAGTTTGCCCGAGGCTGCGCAACATGGCACCACGTTCGGGGATCAAAATTGCTGTTTCTCGAATAGGACCGCCGCCGCTGAGTTCTGCGGCCCGTCGCGCCGCCTCCATCGGTGAGGACGGGTTGGACGCCTGCGCATCATAGCGGCTGGCACCAAGATAGTTGATGCCCACGTTACCGGCAGCTTCGCGAGCAGCCTCGACGATCCGGTCGCCATAACGACCGTTTGGTGCTAACACCACCAACCTTTTGACGCCCCTACTTGCAGCAAAGCGGACAATGCGCTGGGCTTCGTCTTCGGGCAAAAACGTCAGCACATAAATGCCGCGACCGGCTTCTGATACATCGGTCGAAAACGAAATCATCGGAACATTATTGGCCCGCGCATAGGGTGCAATAGCGCCAACACCACTGGCAAACAAAGGCCCTAGCACAAAATCCGCACCCTCTTGAAGGGCCAACCGAACAGCAGCGCGTGCTTCCTCTGGGGTGTCGCCCGAATCCCTGGGCAATAGCAGCATCGAATTGTCGCCACGCTCGGCAATCGCCAACTCAGCCGCACTTTGCAAAGTCTGGGCCTCATCGCGCAGTGCCGCATTCTGGCTCGCGAACGGTGCCAAGAGTGCAACCCGAACAATGGGGCGACCAACCATATTCGCTGGCGTTGTCTTGTTGGTTGCAGCGATCCGATAAGCATCTCGCACAGGCTCGCTTGGTCGCGATTGCGATGATGTGGTCCTGCCGGGACCGGGCTCTGGT
>JAYSRI010000342.1:0-3328 GCA_043721175.1 Alphaproteobacteria bacterium | reverse complement strand
GACCGATGTTGGCGCGTGGCGCTACAACTTTATGGGAGAGCTTTGAACCGACGGCCAGTCTATGTCACGCGTTCTCGGCTTCTCCAACTTGGCAATTGAGCCGCCACGTTTTAGGCGTTCACCCGCTCGGTGCTGGTTACAAAAAAATTGGTGTCCAGCCCGACATTGCTGATCTCGCTCACGCGCGCGGCGTTTTTCCGACGGCTCGGGGGCCAGTCTCGGTTGAGTTAAAGGCCACAAAAAATGGATTTGACGCCAGAATTCAAGGGCCGGTTGGCGCAGAAATACAAGTGTTTGCGCCATATGGCTTTCTTGTGCAATCACAACCCATCATGAACACCAACGGCGACTGGATTGAAGCCAAGTTTCTTCGCATCACGTCAATCGATGCTTGAAAGTTCAAGCAACTGAACGTCGATTTTGACCAGTGCGCCGAGTGTGCCTATGACAACCACTTATCTTGGCACTGATTTGCCGTTCTCTAAACGTACAAGAAGACAACAGCTTTGACCCAGACACGATACTTTTTTTGCGGCATCGGTGGCAGTGGGATGTTGCCACTTGCGATGCTGATGGCACGTGGTGGCGCTCAAGTGTCGGGTAGTGATCGCTCATTTGACCAAAGCAAGGCGCATGACAAACAGGCCTATCTTCGGGGCGAGGGCATTGCGCTTTTCCCCCAAGATGGCAGCGGTATAATTGATAGCGAGCAAATCCTTGTGACATCGACTGCCGTCGAAATGCACATTCCCGACGTTGAAAAAGCGCGTTCACTTGGTGCTCGCCACATCCACCGCGCCGACTTATTATCGAGCCTGTTTAATAGCGCGACCAATCCAGTTGCCATTGCAGGCACCAGCGGCAAGTCAACGATCACCGCGATGTTGGGTTGGATCCTTCACGCGGCAGGGCGCGCACCAACAATTGTCAACGGCGCCGTGATGGGTAATTTTTGCGACGGTGATAACGATTTTGCCAGTTCAATCTATGGAACTGGTGCGGATTTCGTGGCTGAAGTTGATGAAAGTGACGGATCGATCACTCACTATCGACCGCGTGTTGCAATCTTGTCCAACATAACAATCGACCACAAATCCATCGATGAGTTGATGATATTGTTTGCCGACTATTTAGGGCACGCCCAGATGGTCGTTGCGAACCTAGATAACTCCCCGGTTGCACAATTGGCGAACGCGTTGACCGATAGACGGGTCGCTACTTACAGCCTTACGAACCAATCCGCAGATGTTTGGGCGCAAAAGGACGCCAGTGGTCATTGGACGGTATTTGGCAAGGATGGTCTATCGGACCGCTTGGCACTTAACGTGTTTGGCGACTATAACTTTTCCAACGCTTTGGCAGCAATCGCAGCAGCAGAGCTATTGGGTGTCTCGCGCTCACAATCGATTGGTCACCTCGCAAGTTTCAAGGGCGTTGCCCGTCGCATGGAGCTGATTGGGTCACCACGCAGTATCGATGTTTACGATGATTTTGGGCATAATCCTGACAAAATCTCGGCGTCGTTAAGTGCCCTGACGGGGCGTTATCAGCGTGTTCTGGCGATGTTTCAGCCCCATGGCTATAACCCGATGGAAAAAATGGAAGCACATCTTGTCGAGGCTTTCCGTGATGGATTGCGCGATCAAGATCGTTTGTGGATGACCGAGCCGGTCTATTTTGGTGGATCAGTCAATCGAACGCCGATTGTCACCAAAATTCTGGATCAAATTGGAAAACCTCAAGCCCACCATCTCTCAGACAGGTCGGAGTTTTCGGCAATAATGGCAAAGTTGGCTCAACCTGGCGATTGCGTTGTTATTATGGGTGCTCGCGACGATACATTGACCGATCTGGCTCATAGTGTGTCGACCGCAATTGATGCCCAGGCACAGGCGACAAATGGTTAAGCCGCTATGATACGGATAGGCATTGTCGCTCCTGGCCGCCGCCTCAACGAGGCTACTGCACATGCTATTGATGAGCTGGCGCGGCAATCGGGCTTGGACGTCGAACTTGTCGTTCATCCCCAATGCCATCTAAACTACGGCCATTTTGCCGGCAGTGACAGCGTGCGACTTGAAGCCTTTGTGGATTTCGCCAATGACCCGAAAATTGACGCCATTTGGTTTGCGCGGGGAGGATATGGCGCGGCACGATTGCTGGCTGGTTTGCCCGGAAAACTGACGCCAACGGCATTAGCTAAAGTCTATTTAGGTTATTCCGATGCTGGGTTCTTGCTGGCAGGACTGACGCGTTTGGGCTGTCAGTTTTGTGCGCACGGTCCGCTCGTGGCGGATATTGACCGTGAAGGCGGGCAAAGTGCCGCATTGCGAGCTTTGACATTTTTGGCCCGCGTTGATGCATCAGGAATTGCTGCTGGGCTTGACAAAGATACCCACAATCTCGCGTTCAATCTGACGATTGTGCGCTCTCTTTTGGGTACGCAATGGCTACCGCTGAGCCAAGGTGGACTGCGAAATGGCATGCTTTGGCTAGAAGATGTCGCGGAATATGCCTATGCGACGGATCGATCTATGTTCCAACTAGCGTCTAGTCAGTGGTTCCAATCCCACATTGGCACTGTGCGAATTGGCCGCTTTTCCCATGTGCCGGAAAACGACGTCACCTTCCCGCTCACACCCGAGCAATCAGTCAGGCAATGGTGCCAGAGTGTTGATGTAGACGTCGGCAGCCCAGCCGACATTGGTCATGACATCGCCAACAAAATCGTGCCATTTGGCAGGATTGATGACTGGTATAGGGCAGGCTTAGCCGTCGAATAGATGGGTGTTTGAGGTGGACCTCGGATTTCGGACAGGTCGCTAAAGTCGCAGACGTGTGCTTTGATTTACTTTTTCAAGACGCGGATTGATGAAGGTCAAATACATCTCGGCAAATTTGTTGTCTCAAGGCCCATGGACAACACGGCACATTCCAGCAGACGTCATGTTATCACTCTTGGGTCTGGCATTGGCTATGGTTTTGCGCTTTTTCTGGTAGGCCTTGTTTTTGGCACGCTACGAACGCTCTTTGTCACACCAATAATCGGTCATGCCAACGCTGTTTTAGTCGAACTGCCCTTTATGTTTCTGACGGCATGGCTGGTATCGCGCTATCTCATGCGCAAATTGTCGATTAAGCCAATCGTTTGCGACCGATTGGCGGTAAGCCTTGCAGCTTTCATCGCGGGCATGGGGTTGGAGCTGGTATTTGGTATTTTTGCTCTGGGTCAAACATTTCGGGAAATTGCAACCACACTGTTCGCTGACGCGGGCAGAATGGGGCTTTTGGGACAGGTTTTCGTGTTCCTGTTCCCCGTGATCCAGCT
>JAYSRI010000341.1:0-3329 GCA_043721175.1 Alphaproteobacteria bacterium | reverse complement strand
GCAAAAACCTCGAAGGCCGAGCGTTCTTGCATGATTATGACTGGTGCGGCGACACGGGCTTTGGCGTGCTGGAACTGATCATGACCGCACCCGTCGTTGTGGCAAGCTGGATCAGCCTGCAATATTACGGCTCAACCGTTGCACCCCAGTTTTTCGGGGCGGGCAACAAGCTGTTACACAATGTGGTGGGCGGCATTGGCGTCGTTGAGGGCAATAGCGGGCCATTGCGCACAGGGCTGCCGTTCCAGTCCGTCCATGATGGCAATCGCTTTATTCACGATCCCTTGCGCCTATCGGTGTGTATTGAAGCACCAATTGAAGCCATGACTGACATTTTATCACGCCATGAAGGCGTTAGGGCTTTGTTTGATAACAAATGGCTGTCGCTTCATGCCCTAGGTGAAGATGGACACGTCGCATATCGTTATGTTGGAAATTTGACGTGGGAGGCGACGTCGTGAGACAGACGGATTGCGTTTCGCGCGATGCAGTCTCCACGCTTGGGTACGCGCCCTCATACCAAAAGCCCTTTGAAATGACCGACCATTGTTTCCTAATCTTGGAGCGCGACTTACCAAAGTCGCTCTTTAATTGACCGCCAACCAATACTGAAAGATGCCGACGTTCGCAAAGCGACTTTGGTAAGTCGCGCTCCGCCCCAATCCAATACTTAACCGCCGTGTCAATTCATCGGGCTTTTAGTACAAGACGCACTGTTTGTCAGAAAAAAGAGCGCGTAGAAATGGCTGCGCGCTCTCAACAACAATCCTCTAGTCGTTCTTTGGCTTGCGCTTACGGAACGCTGGATTGAGCTCCAGCTTGCGGATGCGGATGTTCTTAGGTGTTATCTCAACCAGTTCATCATCATCAATCCACGCAATGGCTTGTTCAAGTGTCATCTTGCGCGGCGGCGTCAGACGCATGGCTTCGTCCTTGCCAGACGAGCGCACGTTGGACAGCTTTTTCTCTTTCAGCGGATTGACGTCCATATCCTCGGGTTTGGCGTTTTCGCCAATCACCATGCCTTGATAGACATCTTCGCCGCCATCAATGAACAGCACGCCGCGTTCTTCCAGATACCAAAGCGCATAAACAACCGACTTGCCGCTATCATTGGCGATCAATGCGCCATTGTGGCGGCGGTTGATATTGCCTTTCCACGGGGTCCAGCTGTGGAATATCCGGTTCATGATGCCAGACCCACGTGTGTCGGTCAGGAACTCTGAGTGATAGCCAATCAGACCGCGCGCTGGCGCATGGAATGTGACGCGGGTTTTACCGCCGCCAGATGGACGCATGTCTTGCAGCTCGCCTTTGCGGCCCGACATCTTCTCGACCACAACGCCCGCATATTCTTCATCCACATCAATGGTGATCTCTTCCATGGGCTCCAATTTTTCGCCCGTGTCCTCGTCTATGCGGGTCAACACGCGCGGGCGCGAGATCGATAATTCAAAGCCTTCGCGGCGCATACCCTCGAGCAACACGCCGATTTGCAATTCACCACGGCCTTGCAGCTCATAAGCGTCTTTATCCGCAGTTTCGGTAACTTTAATCGCCACATCGGTTTCGGCTTGCTTGAGCAAACGGTCACGGATGACGCGGCTTTGCACCTTGTCACCATCACGGCCCGCAAGAGGAGACGAGTTTACCATCACGGTCACCGACAAAGTTGGCGGATCGATTGGGGTCGCGTGGATCGCTTCTGTTACGTCCATATCACCAATGGTGTCGGCCACTGTGGTACTGGAAAGGCCCGCGATGGAGACGATATCGCCTGCTTCTGCTTCATCGATCGGCTGACGCTTTAGGCCACGAAACGCCAGCACCTTTGAGATGCGGGAACGCTCAATGGTCTTTCCGTCAATGCTCATTCCTTTAACGACGGTCCCCGCTGTCAAACGGCCACTTTCAACACGGCCTGTTAGAATGCGACCCAAGAAAGGGTCAGAATCCAGCATGGTGACCAACATCTTGAACGGTTCGTCACGGCGACGAGCGGCTTCTGGCGACGGGACGTGTTCGATGATGGTTTCAAACAATGGTGCGAGGCTGTCGCGCGATCCGTCCAGCATCATGCTGGCCCAGCCATCACGGCCCGAAGCGTAAACCGACGGGAAGTCCAATTGTTCGTTGGTTGCATTCAGCGCCATGAATAACTCAAACACTTCGTCGAGCACTTCGTCGGGGCGCGCCGTAGGGCGATCAACTTTGTTGAGCACAACGATTGGGCGCAGGCCAAGAGCCAAAGCCTTAGTTAGAACGAACTTGGTTTGTGGCATCGGACCTTCAGTTGCGTCCACAAGAAGTAGGCAACCGTCAACCATGGACAATACCCGCTCCACTTCGCCACCAAAGTCGGCGTGTCCGGGCGTGTCAACGATATTGATTCGCACTTCGTCTTGGCCTTCGCCCCAGACAATGCTGGTGCACTTTGCCAAGATTGTGATGCCACGCTCTTTTTCTTGCGGATTGGAATCCATAGCACGCTCAGCGCGCGCTTCGTTCTCGCGGTACGCGCCGCCTTGGGCGAGCAATTGGTCGGTTAGTGTGGTTTTGCCGTGGTCAACGTGGGCAATGATAGCAATGTTGCGCAGCGCAGCACCTGTGGCTGGCGCGTCAGATAGAATGGTCACGGGGTAAGCTCCGGGGGGAAATCTGCTAAAGGCCTAACCGCTGCACACTTGTGTGAACGCGCGTGGCCCTTTGATGGCGCGGCTATAGCAGCACATGGCCTTGCTCGCAAATTTGGGGCTGCGGAAAGGTTGGCTTTAGTCTCACGGCTGAAGGTGATAAGCTCCCATGATGGATCAAAATGAGATAAATGAAGCAATCCATTGCTACTTTGGGGATACTTACGTCGCATCTTTTGAGAAGCTCAAAGGCGGCGTGTCGGCTGAGGTCTACAAGGTTGATCTTTGTCATCGGAGCGGCGTCAATCAATCGATTGTTTTGCGCTGTATGGGCAAATCGGGGCTAACAACAAAGCAAGAGTTTCAATTGCTAGACGCCCTTCATCGAGGCGGCCTGCCTGTTCCACGTCCGATTCACCTTGATGACAGTAAGACAATTTTGCCAACACCTTATATCTTAATGGATTACGTCTACGGTAATACCGGGGTAGAAACTCTTCAGGCTAAGCAGCAATTGGGTGCTATGGCAGACGCTTTAGCGACCGTGCACAAATTTCCAGTCCAATCAATTTCTGATCTACCAACTCGCTTGGACCCACTAGAGCATCGCGCGCAAAATCTGAAACAGATTTTCGCGGCACGTATGCTCTATCTTAAAGTGCTAGATCGACCTGATGTGCTTCATAAATGAAGCAC
>JAYSRI010000340.1:0-3337 GCA_043721175.1 Alphaproteobacteria bacterium | reverse complement strand
CCCCATCACGATTGCGCCGCGCCAACAGTTTTGTGTGTTGGGCTGGCAGCATGAAAGGCAACGAGGCGGTTATTGCTACTGAGCTAGCACTGCATGACCAAGGCGGAATTGCTACCGCTCAACTCACTGGCGCAACGCCGCCAAATTTAACGTTGCGCCTGCGCAATGTGGACTGGCCCGTCGGTCAGAATAGACCGTCACTGACACTTTATGTGATGACCGGAACCGGGTTAGAGCCAAAAGGCTTTGCCTGGAGTGAGCCTGATGCACACCGTATTGCGCTTAATGTTGGCGGTGTCCAAGCCAGCTGCACGCGTGACGCGCGGGCAATGTGGCGTTAAGCGCGGTCTTACTGGATCAATACTCGCTGACCATTTCCACACCTGATGCACTCTTAAGCGCACGCCGCGCTGCAACATCAACCGGAAAGCGGCCTGCGGCCTGAATTTCCACTTCTCGACCATCAGGCAAGGTTAAAACAACGCGCAACTCACCAAATGTATTTGAAACTGCCCCGCGCAATGTCTCCGCCACACGCGCAACATCGGATACTGGAGCGCCGCGTGACAGAAATACACGCACGCCATCACAGCCAGACATATCGGCAGCATCGAGCAACTCGACTTTCTCTGCCGACAACTTCAAATCACCATCACGGACACGCGCTTTTGCCCTGAACGTAACTGACTTGCCAGGATCTAAATTATCGCGCGACGCGGCGAGCTCCTCGGGCATAATCATCACTTCATACTCGCCCGTTGGATCCGATAAAGTCACCCACGCAAACTTTCCGCCATCACGTGCAGGGCGCTCTTTGCGCGCACGCACCACGCCTGCCATTCGGAAAATAGCTTCGCTGCTGACCATTTTGCTCGGTACTTCGGAGAAAAAAACCGTTTGGCGACGGCGCAGCGCATCAATCAAATCGTCTAGCGGGTGACCTGATAGGAAAAGCCCCAGCGCCGCAAACTCATTGTCCAAACGATCTTGCGCCGACCAAGGCTTGACGCTGGCTAGTGGCGCGCGCGGCGGCGGCTCGCTGTCACCGAACAAACTGGTTTGAGAACTATTGCGGTCGTCTGCGGCTGCCGCTGAATGGGCAATAAGCTGATCGCACGACGCAAACACCAGAGCACGATTGGGCTCAATGCTGTCAAAACCACCGGCTTTTGCAAGTGTTTCAAATGTCCGCCGATTAAGCGCTCTGGGATCAACACGCTCGGCCAGATCATGAAGGCCTTTGAACTTGCCACCAGCTTTGCGCGCGCTGACTACGTGCGCCATGGCGCCGACACCCACAGTCTTGATGCCGCCCAATGCATAGCGCACAGCATTGCCCTCAACCGTGAAATCAGCGCCTGACATATTCAAATCAGGTGGCAAAACTTTTAACTTCATGCTCTTTGCATCTTGCATAAAACCGCCCAACTTGTCGGTGTCATCTATATCCAGTGACATAGACGCCGCCATAAATTCAACAGGATGATTGGCCTTCAGCCAAGCGGTTTGATAAGCGATCACGGCGTAAGCTGCGGCATGGGATTTGTTAAAGCCATAGCCGGCAAACTCACTCACCAATTCAAAAATACGGTCAGACAGCTCTGGATCGACATTATTTTTGGTTGCACCTGACACAAAGCGATCTTTCTGAAGCGCCATTTCCTCGGGCTTCTTCTTGCCCATAGCACGGCGCAAAAGGTCTGCTTCACCTAGAGAATAGCCGGACAATACCTGCGCAATCTGCATGACCTGTTCTTGATAAATGATGACGCCTTGAGTTTCGCGCAAAATCGATTCCAATGACGGATGCAGGTAATCAGCCGCTTTGCGGCCAAATTTGACGTCGCAATAGGTCTCTATGTTTTTCATTGGACCGGGACGATAAAGGGAAATCAAAGCAATGATGTCATCGAGAGTATCAGCACGCATCTTGCGCAAAGTGTCGCGCATGCCTTGGCTTTCCAATTGAAATACGCCCAAAGTCTTGCCCGATGCCAACAATTCATAGGTCTTGGGATCATCAAATGGCAAAGCGTCAAGGTCGACTTCAATGTCACGCTCTTTGAGGAATTTGATGGCGCGGGCAATCACCGTCAATGTTTTGAGGCCCAAAAAGTCAAATTTTACTAGGCCCGCAGGCTCTACCCACTTCATGTTGAATTGCGTCGCCGGGAGCGCTGACCTTGGGTCCTTGTACAGCGGCACAAGCTCTTGCAAAGGCCGATCGCCAATCACCACGCCTGCTGCATGGGTTGAGGCGTTTCGGTATAGACCTTCCAGCTCCTGGGCGGTTTCCAGTAATGTGCGCACATCCTGATCGCGGTCGCGCTCTTCTTGCAAGCGCGGTTCATCGCGCACGGCTTGCGCCAATGTGACAGGTGCGGCAGGGTTATTGGGCACCAACTTGGCTAAGCGATCCACTTGACCATAGGACATATCCAGCACCCGTCCGACGTCGCGCAATGCGGCGCGTGCTTGCAGTGTACCAAATGTGATGATTTGTGCCACACGGTCCGCACCATATTTTTGCTGAACATAGACAATGACTTGATCGCGTTTTTCTTGACAGAAATCAATATCGAAGTCAGGCATCGACACACGCTCGGGATTGAGGAAGCGCTCAAACAATAAGCCAAACGCTAGCGGATCAAGATCGGTAATCGTCAAAGCATATGCTACAAGCGAACCTGCGCCTGAACCACGCCCCGGTCCGACGGGAATATCATTGTCCTTCGACCATTTGATAAAGTCGGCAACGATCAGAAAATACCCTGCAAATCCCATACGGTTGATCACGTTTATTTCGTGCTCAAGGCGGGCATCATAAGTTGCGCGATCGGTCACAGGGGGCCGCTTGAGCAGTCGCGCCTCAAGACCCGAACGCGCTTGGGCAGCAAGCTCTTCAGGCTCATCGCGACCCGCCGCAGTGGTAAAACGTGGCAAGATTGGCGCGCGCGTGAGTGGCCTAACCGCGCAACGACGAGCAATATCAACTGTATTCTCGAGCGCCTCGGGCAAATCAGCAAACAATTCGACCATTTCCGCTTCACTGCGCAAATAGTGATTGGCCGAAACGCGTTCACGCTTCTCGTCGCTCACCCGTGTCGCTTGGCCAATGCACATCAGCACGTCTTGGGCGCGATGCCTCTCTGGACTGTCAAAGCGGACATCATTGCTAGCGACCAAGGGTAAGCCTTTTTGGTAAGCCGCTGCGATCAAAGCCGCTTCAACTTGGGTTTCATCTGGGAGGCCATGGCGCTGTAACTCAATATAGAAACGATCATCAAACGCCTTAGCCAAGCGGTCGATCAGCAAGTCAGCTTCGGACGTGAGATTG
>JAYSRI010000339.1:0-3342 GCA_043721175.1 Alphaproteobacteria bacterium | reverse complement strand
ATCGCCTTAGTTTTGGGACCAATGGCGGCTTTGAAGCCCGCAAAATCATCATGATCAACAAAGCTAACCTCCCAGCCAAACTTCTTGAATGCGTGGGTAAATTGGTTAGTGGAGCCACCGTAAAGCTGCTTGGCGGCAATGAAGTGATCGCCTGAATTCATCAAGACGTGGAACACACTCATTTGCGCGGCATGGCCCGAAGCAACCGCTACCGCAGCAGTACCGCCTTCCAGCGAGGCGATGCGACCTTCTAAAACGTCCGTCGTCGGGTTTGTAATGCGGGTGTAGATTTGCCCAAACTCAGTCAAACCAAACAAGCGTGCGGCATGATCAACGTCTTTGAAGACATAACTGGCGGTCTGATGAATTGGTGTCGCGCGGCTGCCGTGGGTGGGGTCGGGACTAGCGCCGGCATGAATGGCGCGCGTTGCAAAACCGTGGGACATGGGAAGCTCCTTTATGTGGTTGTCTGTCTAACATTTTCCGGCGCGCTAACCAGTTAGAAAAACTGAAAGGTAGTGTATCGCGTTTTTGGACCGCGACTTACCAAAGTCGCTTTCGAAATAAAGAGCGACTTTGGTAAGTCGCGTTCCTACGCTTCACCTCAAAATCGTTTCCATATCGACCAGCTCAACTTCCGACATTTGAGACAAATAGGCTTCGTAATAGGCCTTGTGTGACGCACCAACGATATTGAGCACCCGTGCACCAGGGCTGTTACCAAAGGCGCTGCGGATATTGGCAACCATGCGCAGATTGCGGACTTCATACCATGAAACATATTGGCGACCGAACAGTTGGGGTGATTGGAGGGCAAGGGCGCCTTTGAAGTCGAGTTCGACAAAAGCCCGCTGGGTTTCAGGTTTGTTATAAAAACGAAACGCATTGAGGACGCCTTCGGCCGTTGTCATGCCATCATCCATGGCTTTCATAGTTGCAATTGCCGGGAACTTTACAGGGTCGGCTGATGCCCAATGCGCTTGAATAGCAGCCTCTAACCCCGCCGGTGCGGCGGCTTGAATACTATCGGACGTGTGATCATCAACTGCATAAACACGATGCAGGCCGAGCCGTGCAGCAAGCACGACCCCAATGTCGTCAGTTTCATTCTGCGATTGTCCTTCTCGCTTCAGCAGCGAGATCATTGCATCTGTCAAGCCATCAACCCTAATTTGCTCGGAGGTTGGCAATTGCAGCCATTGAACTCGTGACGAAGGTTGATCACCGCTGGCTAAAAAAAGGACCGCCAATTGCCGTCTATCGGCGGGGCTAGGTTGGGACGGCCATGCCTTTAACTTGGCTTCCACTTGAGCGCGCGCTTGAACAAAGGGAATAGCTGATGCCGCAACGGCGTTTTTGAAGCTCTTGCAATAATCATCATATATCGCCGGATAGATGGCGGCATGGTTTTGAACCAGCTCGCATTGCTCTCCAGAAAGGCCTTCGTGGGTAATGATGGTGGGATTGAAACCCGCTAGTTTCGCTAAAAGCGGTTCCAATGTAGCTGAATCAAGACGGGCACCACGTTGGCCTAAATGGGTACTTCCAAGAACAGCCACCTTAGTCGGCGGGCCAGCAATCGCACCATGCCAATTCCGAAAGTCAACTGCTGGGCGATAGGCATTTGAAGGCGCAACACTTGTAGAACTCGTCGCACAAGCCGACGCTAAAAAACAAATACAGACCAGTGCCAAACCAAATTTCATCGCTATCACTCCCCATGCAAACCAAGCCCGAAGCTCTGGCAAGTGCCGTTCCAACGGTCAAGCTAAATCGGAGATCGATTGCTACTTCATGTCCAAACGGCAATCATTCTCACGCACTTGTGACCCCACTGCCTTGTTTACGTCACATCTACGCCTAGCCAGCTGCGTATCGACAGCGCGGGGCGGGTAAGGGGCAACAACAGGAGTTGTTATGCGCAATCTAGCTTTTACTCTCGCCACATGTGTTGTTCTAATCACCATTGTTCCAAGCCTTGCAACGGCAAAACCCCTAGAAGCGGGGCAATGGAGCGGACGTGTTAGCCTTGGTTCGCCAATATTTGGTTCAGGCAACCTGCATGGTGGTGCCACCGCAACAGTGCCGAGCCTAACTGCCCTCAACCCTGCACTTCCCGCTGTGCCTGCGGTTTTGGCTATCGGGTCTCGCAAGTTCAGCAAAGTCTATGACGCACCTGTCCAGTTTGGTGTCGAAGCTGGCTATGGCCTCACCGACAAAATCGAACTATTCGGCGGCCTCAACTATGCCAAAGCTAATGGCAGCCGCATCCAAGTCGGTACGGCAACTGTCGCGGCACTCAACAATGCGATCCTGCCAACATTTGGTAACTTCAGCGACTTGAAAAACCTTGAAATCGAAGGCGGAGCCCGCTATTTCTTTTCCGGTGATGGCCTGACACCTTTCGTTGGTGGCTCCATCGGTGCAGTGCAACAAGACGCGGTAAAGGCCACCTTTACGATACCCGATGCACCAGCTGGCGGCATAACTCTCGCCAATGTACCCTTCTTCAAAAAGACGACGGCTCTATCCGTCGGCGTTGAAGGGGGTATTTCATTGGACCTCAGCGACACAATCGACGGTCGCTTATCGGTTGGTGCCAAATACATTGGTGCCGCGCGCGGCGACGATCGCGGATTATCAGGACTTGGCCTTGGCACCATCAACAATGGTAGCGAGCGCTGGAGCTATCCGATTAAGGCCACTGTGGCGGTTCGGTTTTAAGTCAATTCGAAACGGGTGCGTGCAGCTCAAGCTGCGCGCACCCAAAGACTATTACATATGCACCACCCGCCCATAGGCATCCAATACTGCCTCGTGCATCATTTCAGACAATGTTGGGTGGGGAAAAACTGTCTCGATCAGTTGGGCTTCGGTGGTTTCCAGTGTCATCGCGACAGCATAGCCTTGGATCAATTCGGTTACTTCGGTGCCAATCATATGCGCGCCCAAAAGCTCACCGGTTTTGGCGTCAAACACGGTTTTGACCAAGCCTTCAGGTTCACCAAGGGCGATGGCCTTGCCATTGCCGCTAAACGGGAATTTGCCGACGCGGACTTCATAGCCTGCATCGCGCGCTTTGGCTTCAGTTAGGCCGATGCTAGCGACTTGCGGGTTAGAATAGGTGCAGCCCGGAATGCGGAGTATATTCAACGCATGGGGATGCTGGCCTGCGATGGCTTCCACGCACGACGTGCCTTCATGGCTGGCTTTGTGTGCCAACCAAGGCGCGCCTGTCAGGTCGCCGATAGCATAAAGGCCTTTCACATTGGTCTTGCCATTGCTGTCGGCCACTACATGAGTGCGCTCAATTGTAACGCCGAGTGCTTCCAAACCAAGGTT
>JAYSRI010000338.1:0-3345 GCA_043721175.1 Alphaproteobacteria bacterium | reverse complement strand
TCAGATTTTGCGCGCGATGCTCTAGGCTCGTGCGGTCACCATTGGGAAGGTGATGCTGACAACAGCGCCGCCAACATTTGAAACTCGATATTCACCATCCAATTGTTTGATCAAGCCTTGGATGATGGCTTGCCCTAATTGATCGCTGCGGGTGTCAACCGCCACGGTTGGCGGTAGACCTGGACCATTGTCGGCGACGTCGACACGCACCCGCGCTCCATCAAGCCGTGCCACTCTGAGAGTAATTTTGTCGCCACTATTTTTGAGGATGACGTGCTTTGCGCAATTTGTGACTAACTCGCTGACCAGCAGCGCCAAGGTGGTTAAGCGGTCGAGATCAAGCTGCACATCATCACTTGGTGCCACAACAATTACCGCGTCAGCACCCGCAGACTTAAGCACATCTTGGGTCAATTGCTTGAGAAATCCAGCTAAGGGTTGATCCAAACTTGCTTGGTCGTGCAATATCCGATGGATTTGCGACATCGCCATTACCCGCAATCCTGCGAGATCAAGTACCTTTGCCGCAGCGCTTTCATTATCGAGCTGACGCTTTTGTAATGACAATAAGCTGGAGACAAATGCCAGATTATTGGCGACGCGATGTTGTAATTCAGCAAACAGAATTTTCTGATAATCAACAAGACGTTGACGGTCTGAGTTAACGTGATTTAGCTCATCGATCCGATGGTTCAGCATATGAATCAACGCCAATTTAACAACAATCACAAACACAAAAAAGCCGGTGGCAACAATGTCGGTTCGCTCTGTGATCAGAAACGAGTTGTTAGGCGGGATAAAAAAGTAAACTGCAACGAGGCAACTAAGAGCGCCCGATAAAATGCTCGGCCCCGTGCCTGCTACAACGGCGGTGACAAGAATCGTTGGCAAAAATATCACAAAGGGATAGCCGAGCAACTCTGCACTGAGCCAAAAGCGGGCGCCAAGCGTCACCAGAAACAATATCACCGCAAAACCATAGCCCAGAACAGGGCTTTTGCGCAGCATTTTCGCGTTGATCATATGGCGCTTTTCTCCAGAATTTGCGAGCCTATCACAATCTTACAATTCCTCTAATTATGCTACGTTTGCGTCAATCTTTAGAACGCAACCTCACAGAAACACTGGACTCGCGCTTTTGACTCGTTCTGACCTGGACTTGCACACGCCGAAGTGGACGCCATTCTAACATGGTGACAGTGCCGTCTTCGCCCCCCGTCGTGACTTCTACATAGACATCGCGAACCAATCGAAGCCCCGCCGTAAACCCTGCAAACCCGCCGCTTTCAGTGCCAAGCGAGAAGCGTTCAAGGCCAAGCGCCTGGCCCAGACGTGCCGTTGGATCGAGCTGATTACCTGTTGCCAAAGACGAGACACCTAATGCCAGTTGAGCGGCTTGTGGCAAACTAAGTGCGGCGACATTTCGGCCAAAAAGAATGCGTGACAGAATTTCATCTTGCGGTGATGGCGGGGTGCTTTCCAGAGTGAAAACGGGTCGACCCAATGTTCCTTTAATCTTAGCGAGGGCGGTTATGTCAGCGGTTTCGCGTTCAGCGATAAATTCAATACGGCTGGCGTTCAGAGGCGTCAAAAACACGACGCTGCCTTTGGTCATGTCAAAGCTGCGCCCGGCCAAATCAAAGCGCCCACGCACAAGATCGGCTCGCCCATCGACTTGGGGTGCTTTTAAGCTACCTTTTACCGATAGGCCCAAATCAAAGTAGCCATCAAATCCGCGACTAACAACCCGCGCATTGCCTGCTGACGCTAGTTTCAAATCAAGACCAAGGTCAGCGGTCGGGGCGCGTTGCGTTGTTCCTTCCGCTTGCGCACGTTGTGGAACCACGGGGCCGAGGGCCACCGGCCGGTTGATCTCGCGCACGACTAATGCGTCCGCCCGGTTTGAACCGGCGGGTATGCCGATACGGACATTATCCAGCACCAGGTCTCCACCTAAGACAGCTTGACGCCCGTTAGAGGACAATGACCAAGGCCCGGTCGCAACAATCAGCGCTTGATTGGAGGCTATCAGTTGGAAACGGTCCATTTGTCCACTCAACCGCCAATTGGCGCCTTGGCGGAAAGCGATCCGGCCACCCAATTGCAACTTCCCACCCCGTCCATCGCTGGCGGTCAAGGTTTCAATGTCGGCAGCAGGCCCAAGGAAATTTACCACCGCATTGGCGTCCGTCACGCGCACACCCAGACTGGCGTCAGTAAGGGCAGCATTAAGCAGTTGCGCCCGACCTTGAATTTGAGGCGCTGCGACTGTGCCTGACAATTGCCCACGCGCCGATACGGTTCCGCTGGCGCTGCAGTTGCGGCTCAGCGCCAGTTTCGCGACAGCCTCAACAGGGCCGTCAATTTCAAATTGCCCGCTTATAGCGGTTGTCCTTATGACTTGAAGGGCGAACGGTGACAGGCTTGCGATAACAGGCAAGCGCGCGTCACCCGATGCACGCAAACCGCGTGGATTGGTCGCCGAACCGCGAAACGTCAAAGCACGACCTCGCAACTCGGCGATAATATTGCCGTCAACGGCTTCACTGGCTGAGGCCGCATGGGGTTTGATACCAACCCCGACCAAGCGCCCGTCGCCAACCACGTTTTGTCCTCGCCCACGCAAAGCTACATTGCCACTGACCCGACCATCAAGGCGCGTCTTGCTCCCTGCAAACAAAGATGCTGGGGCATCCTTCAGCGTCGCATTCAAATTGAGGTCATTGTCTGACCCCACAGCGTCGAAAGCCAAATCTGCTTCACGCCACACCAATCGCCCTGACGCGCGTGTTGTCTTGTTTTGAACAGTGGCGGAAAAAGGCTCGGCCAGTCGCCAAGCTGCCCCTTGATAGAGACCGCCGCCAGCCACGACCAATCGGCTTGTGCCGCTTGCTTGATTGTAACGTCCACTCAGCCGTGCCGAAGCGGCTTGACCGCGCATAACAAAGTTCGAATCCAGTGTTGCCGTCAACTCTTTCACTACACCATTGGCAGTAAACGTGCCTGTTAATCCCGAGATACCTGCATTTTGGAAACTAACATTGGTCAAGCCAAGACGTGCATTGATCTGTGTGCCTAAATTTGACGGGGCAAATGCAACCGTACCTTGCGCGCTGCCCGACGTCATGATGGCGCCAAGACTACCCTGCAGCGCGAGGGTGCCGCTGGGGCCACCAGTGCCAAGCGCAATATTACCGCGACCTTCGATGCCGCCGTAACTAATCACTAAAGGCTGGAGGCTTGAGGGGGTGCCTTGTCGAAATTTTGCGTTGACCGTTAGTGCACCGAGGCTACCATTTGCTGAGACGTTTATCGGTATCTCACGCAAGTCTAAAATGTTGGCGA
>JAYSRI010000337.1:0-3354 GCA_043721175.1 Alphaproteobacteria bacterium | reverse complement strand
CCATGGACGTCTCCTTCGTATCCGACACTCAACCTTCGTATACTGGCACATTGCGATGCCGTCAGGGGGCGTCCACCCCATCAACTTACCAAAGTCGCCAGAGCGCTGATAAGCCCCTATTGGTGATTGTTGAGACCAAAATTAAACCTCTATAGTAGCACAAAATTGATTTAAAGTGTGGAGCGCGGCATACCAATGCCGCGCTCCCATCGCCAGAATTTGGCACTTTAGGGTTTGTCAGCGCTCTGGCGACTTACCAAAGTCGCTCTGCGAACATAGGCGTTTGTGGATAGTCTTTAGCGCATGACCTTAATGCGACTTTGGTAAGTCGCGGTCCACGACTGTGCGCATAGTATCGGTCATTTCAAGGGGCCGCTGGTAATATTGCCCTGCGCTACAACTCAGCCAGAGCGGCACGCAAGGCCAGCATATCAGGCGGTAAATCACTTGAAAAATGCAAGCGTTCGCTGGTCGCGGGATGGGTGAAGGCCAGCGTTTGCGCGTGAAGAGCCTGTCGCTTTAAGCGCACAGCTTCGGGCAGAGCCGTGTCCAGTGCGCGGGCGGCTTTGGTATCGCCGTAAACTTGATCACCAATCAAAGGCACGCCAATGTGGGCCATATGGACGCGGATTTGATGGGTGCGCCCGCTTTCCAGCACGCATACCATTTCACACGCTGCGGCACCTGCATTGCCTTGCAACCCAATGCCAAAGCGCGACACGATTTGGTAATTTGTCGCAGCTGTTTTCCCAGCCTGTGAGCTATCTGGCAACACAGCGATTTTTTTGCGCTCACGGGGATCGCGGCCGAGGCGGGCGTCAATGCGCCCAGCTTTAGTCCAAGGGGCCTTTGGCTGACCAACACCAAACGCGCGATACTGGCGATCAATTGTCCGATCCTGAAACTGGCGACCCAGTGACGACAATGCAAATGTGCTTTTGCATACCACCATGACGCCTGACGTATCTTTATCAAGGCGGTGCACGATACCGGGCCTGCCCATAGCCCCAACCACGCGCAGGCTGTCACCGGCATGCCACAGCACCGCATTGACCAGAGTACCAGTCCAATTGCCAGGAGCAGGATGCACCGAAAGCCCAACCGGCTTATCGATCACAAGCACATGGGCGTCTTCATAAAGGACAACCAGCGGGATGTTTTCAGGCTCGGGCACGGCGGGTTCAGGCGGGGGAACGGCAACGCGGTACAATGCGCCAGCCCGCACTTTCGCCGAAACCGAGGTTTCCATCACGCCGTCCTTAGTAACACGTGCTTTCTCGATCAAATGCTTGAGATAGGACCGCGACAAAGCCGGAAAGGCTTGCGCGAGAAATTTATCGAGCCGCTGGCCGGCCGCATCACCGCCAGCCACAACTTCTTGCAGACTGACAGCAAGGAAGGTCGCATCCTCGACCTCGGCTGTTTCTTCGTGTTCACTATTTGGGAGATCATCATCGTCCATGCGCCAGCACTAGCGACACTCAAACGCTTTGGCGAGTGGTGCTAGAGTATCTCGCGCAAAATCTGGAACAGATTTTCTTGGGTCACGTAGGCTTTATCTTAAAGTGCTAGATCGACCTGACGTGCTTCATAAATGAAGCACGGCGATCTAGTTCTCAACCTGCGCCGCTTGGCTCCACCGATTGTCGCCGCCATTGAGCATACGCCGCAAGTACGCGATGTTTTCAGCCGCTACCGCAGGGGGTAAATCACGTGCTGCCAATTGCTCGCTTTCAGGAAAGCGACCCTGCAATCCGACCACCAATGCGAGGTTCTGACGGGCTTGTGGTGGCGCTATTGGATTTTGCACAGCTTGGCGTAACAAAGTCTCAGCGCGGGGTAAATCGCCGGCCATTGCAACGGAAATACCGTAATTGCTCAATATTACACTGTCGCTTGGAGCCAGTATCAAGGCTGCCTGATACGCTGTCGCCGCGAGGGCCGAGGCCTCCAGACGGTCGTAAATCACACCGAGGCTGTTTTGCAGGCGGGCGTCACGCGGGTTGAGCGCGATGGCTTTTTGGGTGGCTTGCAGTGCAGCTTCGTTCTGGTTGTCGGCGACCAATGCCATCGCGAGTGCTGCCCAAAGACGCGGCTCGTTTGCCCCGGTTTGAATGCCCATAGCAGCGGTCTGCACGGCGCGGTCTGGCGAACCAATGGCACGCAATGTCATAGAGGCTTCATAGGCGGCTTCAGTGTCAGTGGGCCTCTTGCGCAGCTCCTCCATCCAAAAGCGCGATTGATTGACCAAATCGAGGCTGCGTGCCGCGGTGCGTTGGGCTGGTGTTGCGGGAACTTCTATGACAGCAGGCTCTGAGCCTGCAGCACCAGCTGTGTTGGCTGGTCGCGACGGATTGTCAGCTTGAGGAACCGGAGTACCCGGGCTTTGAATTTGGGGAGCAAGCCCTGATCGCAGCGGCGTTGCAGGCGCACCCGTTGCCGCCACAACCGGCACTGCCTTTTTACGCGCAAACGGGAATGACTGAGCGTCCTGCGCGCTCATTCCAATGGCAAGCGACGCTACAATAGTGGTGGCGAGCATCAGGTTACGAGCGAGGGTCGTGGTGCCGTTTTTGGCCAACATGGTCAAAGCCTTTCGAATCACAGAATGCAACCATTCGTCAATCTTGGTTAAGAAACCCTCAAGATTGGGTGCAGCCGGACCTTTTTGGGCTTTCCTAGTTGCAAATAAAAAGACTAAGGTACCGTCATGAGTTGGAAAAAAGAAATTGAAGAACTTCACGCACGCGGTGCTTTGGCCGAGACAATGGGGGGAACCGAGCGAGTTGCGCGCCAAATTGCTCAAGGCAAACTGACGGCGCGCCAGCGTGTTGACGCTCTGCTGGACGACGGCAGCTTCCACGAGATTGGCAAAATTGCCGGAACTGCCACGTATGATGCGCACGGCAATCTGGCCCAGTTCCAACCGTCCAATATGGTCACAGGTCGCGGGCAAATCGACGGACGACCCGTGAGCATCATCGCCGATGATTTCACCGTGCGCGGGGGGGCAGCCGATGCCGCCATCTGGCAAAAAATGGTGCAAGCTGAAAAATTCGCCTCAGATTATGCGATGCCAATGATCCGCTTGGTCGACGGAACAGGGGGTGGCGGAAGCGTCAAGTCGTTGGAGAAAGACCCGCGAACCATGATCCCTGAAACACCCGGCTGGGAATATGTGGTCGCCAATCTGGCGCATGTTCCAGTGGTCGCTTTGGCGCTTGGTCCATGTGCGGGCTTGGGGGCAGGCCGGGTTGCTGCGAGCCATTATTCAGTGATGGTCAAGGGCTTGTCGCAAGTCTTTGTCGCGGGACCACCGGTGGCGCGCGCCATTGGCGAGGATGTTGATAAGGA
>JAYSRI010000336.1:0-3362 GCA_043721175.1 Alphaproteobacteria bacterium | reverse complement strand
ATCTCCCTTTGTTTCGCCGAGTCTTTAGCGTGCTGGACCGCGCTCAACGCCGTCGCTTGATGGACGCTTTGTTTAACCGCACAAAATCAGGACAAGCGGGCTATCATTTGATCGAGGGGGCAATAGAGCTGTGGCCGCGCCACTTTGAGCGCATCACAGATTTAGTCGCTGGAGGCATGCCATCATGATTGAAGAAACACAGCGTGATCGGCGTTGGAGTTTGGCTTTAGGGATTGACGAAGATTCACCGTCCCTTTCCGACACAGATAAGCGCATGTCCGTTGCCCTTTCTGCACTATATGGCAATGGCGAAGATGATGCGGGCAAAAAATCCAAAGGTGGGTTAGGTGGTTCAGCACCGCGTGTCGCAAAATGGCTGGGCGATATCCGTGAGTTTTTTCCGTCGCCAGTCGTTCAAGTTATTCAAAAAGATGCGTTTGAACGCAAAGGTTTGCGTCAAATGTTGCTGGAGCCAGAGTTTCTGGCCACTGTAGAGGCTGACGTAAATCTGGTTGCGGACTTGGTCAGCCTGCGCAATGTCATGCCCGAAAAGACGAAAGAAACGGCACGTATTGTTATCACCAAAGTCGTCAATGAATTGATGGCAAGGCTTGAACGCAAAACCGCCGAAGCGGTGCGTGGCGCCCTGGATAAGTCGCGTCGTACCAATCGCCCGCGCTTTAACGATATCGACTGGCCTCGGACCATCGTCGCAAACTTGCGCCACTACCAAGTCACGCATAAGACAATCGTACCGGAGAAATTGATCGGTTTTATGCGCCAACAACGCCGCATTGCTGATCTTGATGAAGTTGTGTTGTGCGTTGATCAATCGGGGTCGATGGCAAGCTCGGTCGTTTATGCGTCAATTTTCGCTGCTGTTCTGGCATCTTTGCCCGTCGTTTCAACGAAACTGGTGTGTTTTGATACCGCCATTCTCGATCTAACCGAAGAGTTGACTGACCCTGTTGACGTGTTGTTTGGCGTTCAATTGGGGGGAGGTACTGACATAAATCGGGCGATTGCTTATTGCGCCGATAAAATTGAACGACCCTCCAAAACGCATCTCATTTTGATCTCGGACATGTATGAGGGTGGTGACGAGAAGGATTTGGTTGCGCGTATCAGCCGTTTGGTCAGTATTGGAGTGAATGTAATTGTGTTGCTGGCCCTGACCGATACTGGGCGACCATCCTATGATCCGGCCTTGTCTGCGCGTGTTGCAAGTTTTGGCGTTCCTGTCTTTGCCTGCACGCCCGACCAATTTCCTGATATGATGGCAACGGCTTTACGACGCGAAGACATTCACGCTTGGGCAGGCACCAACGATATAAAGCTTGTGCGGGGGGATGGTTGACATCATCGCCAACTGTCTTGCTCGATACCGACCCTACCCTTTAGCTCCCGCCATGTATTCACTGAAGCTGTTCGCCGTCAGAGCGCAACCATTCTATCGCCTTTTGAATGTCCGCTATCAAGCAAGGGTTACAACCACACTATCGACCACCCTTGACGCGAAACCGCTCTAGCTCTCCCGATCCCGACACCAACAAATTAAGCCCAGTGTCCTCAATCCTGTGGCCTTGCCCATCAGCATTGCAGCATGCCTGACCCACTTTGCAATTTGGGCTTTATTTACGGCTTCAATCGTAGCACAAGGCTTCTCGAGCACTTGAGATTATGATGGGAGTTTGGGACATGAATGTAAGAAATGCTTTGGCTGTTAGCGCTGCTGTCTTGATCATAGGAACAAGTGCACATGCCGACGAAGGCATGTGGACATTTGACGCGTTTCCTGCCGCCAAAATGCAGGCGAAGTACGGCTTTGCGCCCGATCAGGCTTGGCTAAACCGTGTGCAACAATCGGCTGTGCGCCTCACTTCTGGTTGTTCGGCGAGTTTTGTGAGTGGCACTGGGCTTATCATGACCAACTGGCATTGCGCGTCGGATTGCGTTGCAAACCTGTCGAGTGCGGATAAGGACTACGGCCTCAACGGCTTTCTTGCAGCAACATTGACCGACGAAAAAGCGTGCCCTGGCATGGAGGCGGAAGTCTTGGTGTCGATCACCGATGTCACGACAAAAGTGAAAGCTGCCACAGACGGCGTAGCACTCGCCAATGTCGCCCAAGTTCGCAGCGTTGCAATCTCTCGTCTTGAAGATGAAGCGTGCGCTGGCAGCGATAAGGAAAAATTCCGCTGCGATATCATTCCTTTGTTTCGCGGTGGGCAATACAAAGTCTATAAATATCGAACCTACAAAGAAGTTCGCCTCGCATTCTCGCCTGAAAATGCCATGGGCTTTTTTGGCGGCGATCCTGATAACTTCAACTTTCCCCGCTTTAACCTAGATGGCGCTTTCCTGCGGGCTTATGAGAATGGCGCACCTGTCGCGACGCCTGTGCATCTGCCTTGGACAACACAAGTGCCAGCCGAAAACGATATTGTGTTTGTGGCCGGTAATCCCGGTTCGACCGAGCGCTTGCGGACGACATCGCAGTTGAAGTTTCAGCGCGACTATGTTCTCAACACGCGCCAGCTTATTCGTTCCGAATTGCGTGGTCGTTTGGTTGAGTATCGCACTAAGGGCGCTGAACAAAAGCGGTCAGCGGAAGACACATTGTTTGGAGTCGAGAATAGCTACAAGGCCCAATATGGTCAGCAGCGCGCGCTCATGGACCCGCAATTCTTCGCCATCAAAGAACGCGAAGAAGCCGAACTGCAACGTCGCGTCCGCGCCAGCCCGACGCTGCGCCGTGAAATAGGTGATCCTTGGAAGGAGATAGACGATGCGTTGGTGGTGCAGCGTGAACTTTTCTTGCAAAACGAATTTTTGGAAGCCCGCGCTGGCTCAATCTCTAGCCTTTATGGCACCGCACGCACACTGGTGCGCATGGCCAATGAGCGCGCCAAACCTGCATCGGAACGCTTGGCAGGATATTCCGATAGTGCACTGTCCAATATTGAGCGCCAAATCCTGACTGAAACACCTGTTTACAAAGATCAAGAAGTTATCGGGCTTGAGTTATGGCTATCTAAAGCACGTGAGTTTCTCACTGCTGATGATCCGTCAGTGAAGCGTTTATTAGGCGCAGAAAGCCCTGAAGGTCTGGCCACGCGAGCTATTACGGGCACAAAACTGGAGCAAAAAGCTGAACGTCAAGCGCTGATCACTGGCGGCAAAGCGGCCATTGACGCCTCAACTGATCCACTCATCGTGCTGGCTCGTCGCGCCGAAACAGATGCGCGCGCAATCAATGTGCGGATGAATAGTCAAGTCAACGGGCAAATTTCGCGCGCGGCTGAGCGCATCGCTAAGGCCCGCTTTGCAGTATATGGCAACAGCGTTTATCCTGATGCAAC
>JAYSRI010000335.1:0-3364 GCA_043721175.1 Alphaproteobacteria bacterium | reverse complement strand
GTTTGCCCCCAACGTCAATTCATTCCGCCGCATGAGACCCCAGTTTGACGCACCGATTAACGTACAATGGGGGCTGGACAACCGTTCATGTGGCCTTCGAACACCCATCAGCGATGGTCGCAATCGCCGTGTTGAGAACCGGCTGCCTGGTGCGGATGCGAACTCCTATCTCGCTATCGCGTCATCGTTGGCTTGCGGCTATGTCGGCATGATGGAGGGCATAGAACCCGGCCCCCCGATCACCACATCAGCTTACCGGATGCCCCGCTCCCTGCCGAGAACACTGGATGAGGCATTGGACCGCTTTAAGGGTTGCGCACCGATGCGTGAAGTCTTGGGGGAGGCATTCTGCAAGGTGTTTGCTGCGGTAAAGCTGGACGAGCTTGATGCGTTTGAAGGCGTGGTATCTGCCTGGGAACGCGAACATTTGTTGTTGAAAGTCTGAGGTTTCTAAATTGTCCCACACCCATGGCATTGCCACACTAGCTGACGCGGAAGCGTTCCTAGCCGCTAACCCCGACGTCGCATTCGTCGATATTTTGTATATGCCAATGAGTGGGCCACCGCGCGGCAAGCGGATTCGTCCCCATGAGCTGCTGACTGTTTATGGACATGGCCGCTATTTGCCGGGCTCCATTACTGTCGTGGATATGCAAGGTGCCGATTGTGAGGACACTGGCCTTGTGTGGGAAGATGGTGACGCCGATCGACTTGCCAAGCCAGCACCCAACACATTGTTCAAAGCGCCATGGTTGGGTGACGACGTGGCCCAGTGCGTATTATCGCTTTACGAACTTGACGGTGCCGCCAGCGATCTTGATCCACGTCACGTTCTGCAAGGCGTCATTGATCGCTTCACCGCCGATGGCCTCACGCCTGATGTTGCGTGCGAGCTTGAGTTTTATTTGTGCGACCAGCGCTATGACGGCCAGAAGGCAACATTGCCCGCTTCACCCATTTCAGGTCACATGCCCACTGGTAATGAAGTTTATGGCCTGCGCGAGCTTGATGACCAAATGCCGTATCTACGCGATCTTTATGCAGCCGCTTTAGCGCAAGGCTTGCCAATCGAAGCGGCCATAAGTGAATTTGCGCCAGGCCAACTTGAAATTGGCCTCGAACACCGCGCAGACGCTTTGCGCGTGGCCGACGATGCCATGATGTTCAAACGCTTGGTAAAAGGCTGTGCCGTTGCCCACGGGATGGAGGCCACATTTATGGCCAAACCATTTGAAGGGCGTGCGGGCAATGGCCAGCATCTTCATGTCTCGGTGTTGGACAAAGAAGGCAAGAATATTTTCGCCAGCGAAGACCCAGAAGGCACGCCTGCTTTGCGTCATGCGATTGCTGGCATGCAAGCACTTTTGCCTGCTGGCATGGCTATTTTTGCGCCCAACCAAAACTCGTATCGCCGCTTTGTTGGCAATAGCTATGCGCCTGTTGCTGCAACTTGGGGGGTTAACAACCGCACGGTTGGCCTGCGCGTAACAGCCGGGCCGCCCAAAAGCCGTCACGTTGAACACCGTGTTTCGGGCGCGGATGCTAACCCTTATTTGGCGTTAGCAGCAATGTTGGCCGGGGTACATTATGGCCTAACCCACAAACTTGACCCCGGCCCTGCTATTGTTGGCGATGGCTATGCACAAGCTGACAAAGCACCCGTCAAATTGCCCAAGCATTGGTATGCTGCCGTCGATGCGTTTGAAGCATCTGATGTGCTTGGCGACTATCTAGGTGCACGTTTTATGCGCATGTACACGATTGTGAAGCGCACGGAGCAAGATCGTTACAATGCACATGTGCCGGTTGTGGATTATGAGTGGTGTTTTCGCAGCGCGTGATGTTATCATCATCGTTGGCCTACCGAGGAGAGTGACATGAGTGAACGTGCTTTGACCCGCAGCGAAGTTGACCTATTCATGCGAATGCGTCCCCATTCGCGACGCGCTTTCATGGCTGCATTTGGTGCCAGTGCGGCGGCAATATCGCTATCAGCCTGCACGCCCGGTGGCACGCCCTCCGCGACTCCGGCAACAAAATTGCAGATACCCGGTTCAGAAGGCCAAAAGCTCGAGTTCTACAATTGGGATACTTATATCGGCGAAACCACGCTGGCTGACTTTAAGGCCGCCAGCGGCATTGATGTTAACATGACACTTTTTGCCAATAATGACGAGTTGTTCGCCAAATTTCGGGCCGGCAATCCGGGCTTTGATCTGATCATGCCGTCCAACGAGTTTGTTGCACGTATGGCCGAGGCGAAAATGCTATCGCCATTAGATCACACGAAAATTCCAAATAAGAAGAACTTGCTTCCTGAGTTTCAAGACGCAGACTTTGATCCCGGTCGCAAATATTCCATGCCTTACACATGGCTGGTATTGGGCATAGGCTATCGTAAGTCAGCGCTTAAAGGCGGGGTTATTCCAGATAGCTGGAAGTATGTGTTCGATAGTGCCGAATACAAAGGCCGCATCTCCCTTTTGTCGGAAAGTGCGGATCTTTTCCGATTGGGCTTCAAATATCTAGGCAAATCCGTCAACGGCTCCACGCCCGCACTCATCAAGCAAGTCGAAGACATGTTGATCAAGCAAAAAGCCAATATCAAAAACTTCCATAATGACGACGGTCAGGATTTGTTGATGTCAAAAGAAGTCGATTTGGTTTTGGAATACAATGGCGACATTGCGCAAAAACAAACCGAAGATCCGGACCTGTCTTTTGTGGTGCCAAAAGAGGGTTCATTGATCAACTCTGATTGCATGTGCATTCCAATGGGCGCACCTAACCCAAATAATGCCCATGCTTTGATCAATTTCTTGCTGGATGCTCAAAACGGCGCAAACATCACCAAGACAATATTGTACCCAACCCCTAATGGTGCCGCTAAAGCGCTAATGGATGACAGTTACAAGTCCAATGCGACGATCTTCCCGCCTGCGGATGTGATGGCGAAATGTGAGTACGGCAAGTATCAGGGTAGCGAAGTCACACAGGCATTCGAAGCGGCCATGACTCGGGTTCGCGCCAGTTAAGCGTAACAGCTTGTGCTTTAGTTTGGCGGCCCACTCGGTGGGAGCGACGGTGCACTTGCTTGGGCATCCTTGACAATCTGATCAAGCGTGCGGGTTTCAGGCGCAGGAACGACCGGCGCGTCCTGAGCGCCCGGCACCAAAACTTCCGGATTTGGTGGCACTTCGTCCGTTGGAGTACTTTGTGCATCAACGGCCGTAATAACCGCTGGCGAATCGATGGGTTGTGCGCCGTTTGGACCCCCAGCAGGCACGGCAAGCCCGCTTCCTGCATTGGCGCGGTCTTCTGGTGTTGGCATCGGGAAAGACCGCGCGGGCTGGCCTTTGAGCGC
>JAYSRI010000334.1:0-3365 GCA_043721175.1 Alphaproteobacteria bacterium | reverse complement strand
TGACACGCCCGCCTAATTCTTCGTAAATATCCGCGAGCGCTCCAGCACACGGAATGAGCTGCCCACCAAATTGCACCACGCGATCAGGGTTCGCACAGATGAATGGTAAGTCGCGCGCGACCAGCGCGGCCAATTCCGAACGATAACTCTCCGGCGGCTCTGACAAATCGTCCCGTAGGCCTGTGCAAATAACATAGTCGGCTGTTTCAATCGGACGGAAGTCAACCGGAAGTCCTTCATAGAGGCCTTCGTCTTTGGATGGTCCGATTTTATAGCCACGAGGCCCGCGTTGCTCAATCTCGGCACGTGTTGCATCACCGGATGTCACAATCCCATCCCAAGCCGTTCTGGGAACTTTGAGGAAGTCCAGCTGTCCAGGAATAATTGATGATGGCCTTGGTGCATTGGAGATCAAGATCACGGGTTTGCCCTGATCACGAAATCTACTGAGTGCCGCACACGCGTCTTGATAGGCAGAGCGGCCGTTGTGAATGACGCCCCATACATCGCAAAGGACGGCATCATATTGATCTGAAATTTGGGCGAGGTTGGATATAATCGTAGCAGTCATACCGTCCTGATACGCAAACTTGACCGCAAGGTCGAGGCTCCCTCTGCGCTAAATTGGCATGTCTCACTTGGCCGCTGTCATGCTTTGGCTTGTTTAGCCTGGGCCAGCGCCACCATTCAAATTCTGCCAACGGATATAGGCAGGCGTCAGAATGACGATAAACAGAACTGGCAAAAAGAACACAATCATCGGGACAGTCAATTTGGCTGGCAAGGCCGCCGCCTTCTTTTCCGCTTCCGTCATCCGAAGCTCGCGATTTTCTTTGGCCATGACACGCAAAGCTGAACCCAGCGGTGTACCATAACGCTCGGCTTGGATCAGAGCGGTAGCGACGCCTTTGACACCGGGATGATTGGTGCGTTTGGCTAGGTTTTCATACGCAACGCGGCGATCTTGCAGATAAGCAAGCTCAGCATTTGTCAGTCCTAATTCTTCAGCAAGCTCCAGTGAGGATGAACCTATTTCCGCACCCACGCGCTGAAATGCCGCCTCAATAGACATCCCGGACTCAACACAAATCAACAATAGATCGAGCGCATCAGGAAAGGCCCGCATCACCGACTTGCGGCGCTTGCCCGCGATATTTGAAACCACCAGATTTGGTAGATAAAAACCAACCACGGCTGCTCCCACAATCGCTATCATGCGCATGTTGGGTGCCATCTCTTTGTTGATCAAGGTAACATAAAGCACGGCGAGAATTAGAAACAAGAAGGGTGTTGCAAATCGGCAGAAATAGAAAATCGCTACTGGACCGGGACCACGTAAGCCGGCCTCGAGCAAGTTCTGTGTCACATTTGGGTCTTCCAGTAGTTTTTGAAGATTAAGACTATCAACAATACTTTTCCAAGGCCCCTTGGCGGTCTTGCGCAATGTCCCGCGCTCAGAATGTTCAAAACTCAAAGCGGCGCGGTTCTTTCGGCGCAAGTTCTCGCGGTCGGTCGCGACGGCTTTCATGCGCGCTGTCAACTGGTCGCCTTTAAGCATCGGCCCGGCCAGCGTCATCACCGTGATCAGAATGCCTCCCGCCATTGCTATCGACCCGAGCAACATCGGATCAGTAGCAGCGATCGCGAAATTCTTGACTTCGTCAAACATATCCGCGCTTCCTAAATATCAAAGTTGATCATTTTTCGCATCACAAGGATACCAGTCACCATCATGCTGCAACCAACCAAAAGGCCCATATGGCCAGTTGGGTCAGTAAACAGCAACTTCATGTAATCTGGACTGGTGACATAAACCATCACGCACACACAAATTGGAAGTGCCCCGATAATGCTTGCTGATGCTTTGGCTTCCGACGACAGCGCGTTGATCTTTTCGCGCATCAGCTTGCGAGACCGCAGAACGACCGATAGGTTATTAAGTGCTTCTGATAAATTGCCGCCAGCTTTCAGCTGGATCGCCAAAACAATCGAAAAAAAGCTAACTTCTGGTAGTGGCATACGCTCAAACATTTTGGCCAAGCCTTGATCCAACGGCACACCCATAGACGTACTGTCGCATAAACGTCGAAACTCACTTGACAATGGTTCGGGAGCTTCACGTGCGATAATTTTCAAGCATTCGCCAAGCGGCAAGCCCGACTTTACACCGCGCACAATCACGTCGATGGCGTTGGCAAACTCGGCCACAAACTTTTTCTGCCGTCCGCCGACAAGAAAGCCCAAAATCCAGCGCGGCAAACCAACTCCGGCGACAGCGCCGGCCCCCAACGCAAAATAGAAGGGTTGACCCATAATAAAGACCACTAACGTGGCGACTAAGCCAAGCGCAGCCGATCCGATCCAGAAGGTTTGCTCGGGCATCACAAGCCCGGCTTGATCAATCCTTGCTGCAATCGACAAGCGCGCCTTACGCATTTGTCGTTCGCGCATTTCGAGATCTTTAATCCCGCCCAACATCTTTTTCTTGCGCTCGGCGTCAGGGTCACTCTTGCGCTTAATGGACGATTCCCTCTCGCGCGCGACGGTTTTGACGCGCTTGTCCATAGCTTCGTTGTTGCTGCTAGCAAAGGCGACGCCCATCAACATGACGCCGCCTGCAACGATAAACGGTATGAGAAGGCTTGTGTCCATTTTGATTATACGTCCGCAGCATCGAGAGCTTCAGCAAGCTCTTTTTCTAGGCCATAATATCGTGCGCGGTCCCAGAACTTTGGCCGTGCAATGCCTGTTGAGCGGTGTTTGCCAAGGATTTTGCCATTGGCATCTTCACCCTCGATTTCAAACACCACCAAATCCTGGGTTACGATTACGTCTCCTTCAAGGCCGATGACCTCGGTAATATGAGTGATGCAGCGCGATCCATCGCGTAAACGGGCGGCCTGAATAACAATGTCAATCGAGCCGACGATCATTTCGCGAATGGTTTTGGTTGGCAAAGCAAAGCCACCCATGGTGATCATGCTTTCCATCCGCGACAGCCCTTCGCGCGGGCTGTTGGCGTGAAGTGTTCCCATTGAGCCATCGTGGCCGGTGTTCATCGCTTGCAACAAGTCAAAGGCTTCAGGGCCACGGACTTCGCCGACGATGATGCGTTCAGGACGCATCCGTAGACAGTTTTTGACCAAATCACGCATTGTAATCGCGCCTTGACCTTCTAGGTTTGGCGGGCGGGTTTCAAGACGGACGACGTGGGGTTGTTGTAGTTGAAGTTCAGCCGCATCTTCGCAGGTGATGATCCGTTCTTCTGGTCCAATGTAGCCGGTCAAGCAGTTGAGCAGCGTGGTTTTTCCTGAGCCGGTACCGCCAGAAATCAGCACGTTGCACCGACAAGCCCCGATGATGCC
>JAYSRI010000333.1:0-3380 GCA_043721175.1 Alphaproteobacteria bacterium | reverse complement strand
TCAACAAAACGGCGAAGCGACACCACCCCTCCGCCCCTTTCAGGGCCACCTCCCCCGCTTCGCGGGGCGAGGATAAGAAGTGACGGGCAACAAAAATGGCCGCAACACAAATGCTGCGGCCTTTTTGTTAGATCGATAGAAAGCCTATCTTAGAAGTCGAACGTCACTTTACCGTAAACGTAACGGCCCGAGAAGCCGAAGGGCGAATAGCGTGAGAAGCCAAGTGCACCAGAGTTATTCAAGGTTGTGAAGTTTGTTGGTGTCAACACCGTCGTGCCAGGTGTTTTAGTTGGGTAAACATCCGTGAAGTTCTCGACACCCAAGGTAAAGGTGTATTTGTCAGCTACTTTGTAACGACCTTCAAAGTCGAACAAGCCTGCTGGGGCCAAAACGATATCGCGCAACGCATCGGTACCTGGCTCTGTTACCGAGCCATAGTAGTTAGCTTTGAATGTCGCGCCAAAAGCACCGAGGCTGTAGTTCACGTTAACCGAAGCCTTTTCCTTTGGCTGACCTTCGCTGAGCGTCAATGTGTTGACGCGGTTAAACAATGCCAATGGTGCCAAGCCGATTGCGGTCAAAGCCGGAATGTTTGGAACCTTATCGACTTTTGTTTCGTTCATGCTGCCGCTTGCGGTCAGTTCAAAGCGACCAAAGTCTGTGTTGAAGCGATAGCTGGCAACCAGTTCAGCGCCAGTTGTCGTGCTATCGACACCGTTCAAGAAGAAGCGAACGGTCGAGATCCCCTGCACGCCGCCAGCCACCAACAGATTGGTGATAGCCGCGCCGCTCAAATTTTCAGACAGAACGATCCGGTCCTTGATTTCGATTTGGTAAGTGTCAAGGGTCAAGCTCAAACCACCAAAGCGCATAACGCCGCCGATGCTGTAGTTGATCGACGTTTCAGGCTCAAGCTGCTTGCCACCGAGTGCGCGACCAATCGGGCTGGTTGACGGAACAGTCGCAATTTCCAGCGGCACACCGGCAACAACGTTGGTTGAGAAGGTTGTGAAGAATTGTTGTTGCAGGCTTGGTGCACGGAAACCGTTTGACACCGAGCCACGCAACGCAAATGCTTCATTGAAGTCATAGCGCGCTGAAATCTTGCCGCTGACATTGCTGCCAAAGTCAGAGTAGTCCTCGTACCGCACAGCACCCGATAGCAACAAAGCGTCGGTCACGTTGACTTCAAGATCGGCATAAGCGCCAACTGCTTCGCGTGCTTTGCCGACTTCGCTCGATGTTTTGAAACCACCAAAGCCTTGCGAACCACCGCCAAAGCCTGGAACGATCAAGTAAGAATTTGGCTCACCAGCGAAGATTTCATAATGATCTCGGCGCGCTTCAACGCCAATCGCAACGTTCAAGTCTGAAGCCATGCCGATGGCAAAACCACGAACCCCCGAAGCCGACAAGACAGTTTGATCGTTGGCGAAACCACCCGCGTTAAAGCGCGTTTGGCTGGTTGCCTGCAACGAGCGGTTCAATGTGTTGCGGATCACAAATTCCATTTTGTTGGAACCACGATTGACACTGAAATCAGCATCCCAACCGGCGATCTTTGTTTCAAGGCCCAAAGCAAACGAATTGTCTTCGATCAAGGAATTGATCTTTGGCAAGAAGCCGTTTGGATAGATCGCCAGCGTGTTGCGGGCATCCGACGGCCAGCGGAAGAAGGCTGCACTGGTCGAATCACGACCCTGCACAGTGGCCCAGCTGTAGAGGCGGGTTGTTTCACTCAGGTCGATGCTGGCGTTTGCCGTCAAAGTTCCCTGAACTAGGTCGCCTTCACCATATTGCTGGTTGTTGTTGCGATCAAAAGTTGCTTCGCGCGGATCGAACGCACCAGCCACTAGTGGATACAAACGGCGGTTGTCAGTGCCTTGGCGATTTGTCGGGCTACGGGTAGATACTTCGCCTGCGATTGTCAGCGAACCCATGTCGCCAAATAATGGCAAACCGACCCAGCCGTTGATTGCGAATGTTTCGCCATCGGTGCGGTCTGTGGTCGGCGTGACCTTCCAGGTCGGGTTGGCAATGATGTCAGCGCCGGTAAAGTTGGTCGTTCCAGCTGCAAGCGCTGGCGCGGCGTCTGTTGTTACCGAAGTAACACGCTGGCCGTAAGATACACTGACGTTGCCGCCTTCGCTACGTTTTTTCAGGCGCAAATTGATCACACCGGCAATTGCATCAGAACCGTATTGAGCCGAAGCGCCATCGCGCAACACTTCAACCGATTCAATTGCGCCCGAGGGTATTGTGTTCAAATCAACAGCTGAGGAACCACGACCGATCGAGCCGTTGATGTTGACCAAAGACGCCGTGTGACGACGCTTGCCATTGACCAAAACCAAAGTTTGATCCGGAGCGAGCCCACGCAATGTCGCAGGGCGCACGCTGTCTGTGCCGTCTGTGATGGCTGGGCGCGGGAAGTTGAAGCTCGGTAACGCGACTGCCAGCTGCTGGTTCAATTCAGTGGAACCTTGTTGAGCCAATTGCGCGGACGATACCACATCAACTGGTGCTGCGGTGTCGAGCGCGGAGCGCGATGCAACGCGCGTGCCAGTGACGACAACAACTTCGGCTTCTTTTTCTGGGGTCGCTGTTTGTGCGAAAGCTGGAACCGCAAATGCGGCGGCACCCATTGCCATGAGCAAGGCGCGTGCTGAAACGTTCATGAAATTTCCTCTGGGGCGCAAGAACTTGCCCGTGTGGCGCTGGAATTGGCTCATGATGTGCGCGAATGCAAGGTGACGACACGGGTTTGTGACCGATTTGAGCGGCCTTCTGCCGCCATTTAGGATCTATTGTTGCAATATCGACACATTTTGGGGCAATGCCGCTTGCATCAAATCAAGCCCAATGTCAGGAAATGCGCACGTGACCGTCAAAAGCCAAGCTCATTCTGGGGATAATGCCATGCATCCAAGTAATCACGCAGCAGCAACGCCGGGCAAAGCCGCTCTGATCATGGCCAGCACTGGCCAAATCGTGAGCTACAGCGCCCTCAATGACACATCCAACCAAGTCGCCCAAATGCTGCGGGACGCCGGGCTAAAAGCTGGCGACGTGATTGCGCTTATGATGGAGAATTGTGTTGAGTTTTTTGAACTAGCATGGGGCGCGCAGCGTGCTGGCCTTTATTTTACATGCCTGTCAACCAAACTCCAGCCTGACGAAATTGCTTACATCTTGTCCGATTCCGGCGCGCGATTGCTATTCGTCACGCCCACGCTCACCCAAGCAGCACGCGACGCGACGGCCTTGCTTGAATTGCCTATTAAGTCGTTTGTAGTGGGGAACGCTGTCGACGGTTTCCACGAATACGCCGCCGCACGGGACTTCTTTCCCGCCGCACCCATAGCTGACGAGAGCGCTGG
>JAYSRI010000332.1:0-3381 GCA_043721175.1 Alphaproteobacteria bacterium | reverse complement strand
CAACGAATGGCTGGTGCGCGCGGATGACCCGGTATTGGCAACGGCCGATGGTGTAGCTGTCATTGTAATGGCAAACGAAGACCCAATGCTGCTGGCCGGCCATTTGGACGGTATTGGTCTTATTGGGGTCGATTTTGCGCGGTTTAGTGATGGGCGCGGTCAATCTATTGCCTATACGGTGCGAACTCGTTTGAACTGGCGCAAAGAAGTCCGAGCGGTTGGCGATGTTTTAATTGACCAGCTATTTTTCATGGCACGCTGTGGGTTCGACGCCTTTGCATTGCGCGAAGACCAAGACGTGGTGCGCGCCTTGGCAGCGTTCAACGATTTTCCTGCTGTTTATCAGGCAAGCGCCGACGGGCGCGCATTTGCGCTTCAGTCGCCTACAATTCAGCTTCGTAAAGCGGCATGATGGCGAAGGTTTATTTGGTTGGGGCAGGGCCGGGTGGTCTCGACTTGCTCACGTTAAAGGCTGCGTCGCTGATTGCCAAAGCCGATGTGATTTTATTTGATGCTTTGGTAACCGAAGATATACTGGCCTTGGCACCACTTGCGCGTAAAGTTGCGGTTGGGAAAAGGGCCGGTCAACCGTCAACGGATCAAGCGTTTATCAATCGACTTTTAGTGGCCTCAGCGCGAGACAACTCAATAGTGGTGCGGCTCAAGGGTGGCGATCCGATGATTTTTGGGCGAGCGCACGAAGAAATACTGGCCTGCCAAAATGCTGGCATTGATATTGAAATTGTTCCCGGTATCACGTCGGCAAGTGCCGCTGCGGCCCAGATTGGCGCGTCGCTGACACGCCGCGATCAAAGCCGCTCAATTGCGTTTGTAACTCCTTCGAAGGCTAAAAATAGCGAAGACGATGACAGCTGGGCCGATGCGATTGTGAAAAATCAATCGACGGCCATATACATGGGGTCAAAAGAAGTCGGACGGCTTGGGCGCGTCATCAGTGGCCGCGGTATTCCCCAATCAACGCCGATTGTGTTAGTCCAAAATGTTGGACGCGCTAACGCCAGTCATCTGGCAGGAACGCTTGGAACGCTTCACGAACTCGTCTTAGCGTGTGGCGACGGGCCAATAATTATGCTGCTAGGTAAGGCTTTCGCCGGGGTTGTTACGAGGGTGAGAGCGTCTGAGCAGCCGCCAACACGGGCCGCTATGACAGCTTGATCTCGCGCAATCGCTGCTCCAAGAAAGCCTGCGAAGCAATCGGCTCATATTTAGGCGGCCCACCCCAGCTTTGGGTTTCTACCATGACCTCAGGCGCAAAGTGCACGAAAAATGGTGTCGAATAACGTGCAAAGCGAGCACGGTCTAAGTCTGGATTGACAACCCGGTGCATTGTTGACGGCAATCTATCGTTGGTCATGCGTGACAACATATCGCCAATATTCACAGCGACGCAGCCTTTTGGCGCTGTAACGGGCAACCATTCACCAGACCTGTCTTGCAATTGTAGACCTGGTTCCTCGGCTCCCAACAACAAGGTAATGACATTGATATCAGTATGCGCACCCGCACGTATGGCGCCTGGCGTTACGTTATCGGGAATCGCTGGGTAATGAAGCGTTCGAAGGATCGAATTTCCGTCCACGACTTTGGCGTCAAAAAAGTCAGTCGGTAGATCGAGATAGAAAGCGATGGCGCGCAAGATGCGCAGGCCCAAAGCATCAAAACCAGCAAACATGGCCTTTTGCCTGGCGTCAAAATCGGCAATCGCGTCCATATCGACATTGGGCAGCATAACGCCTTGATTGGGGTGCCCATCAGGCAAATCACGACCTGTGTGCCAAAACTCTTTTAGATCGGCGATATTGAGGCCTTTGGCAGTTTCAACGCCAAAAGCTGTATAACCGCGCTGCCCACTGGCCCTCGCAACGCGGTAGCTTTCTTTAATATCCTTTGGCAAAGCAAAAAACGCTTTGGATGCAGCCAATGCCTCATCGATGACAGTCTGATCAACACCGTGGTCGGATACAACGGCAAAGCCATAACGCTCAAACCAGCCGCCAAGTTCCCGGGAAAACCCCTCAAAGTTGATGTCATACGTCGTCATAGAGACTGGTGGAATGGTCGAGGCTTGCATAGAAAGTGGCTCCGCTATTGCTGTCAACCGATATAAGGCCAGTTTGCCTAACGCTCAAGGCAGCAAGCGCTTGAGCACATTTCGACCTTCTCTGGTCGAAGACGGTGCCCGGCGATCTAGACACGCCCCTGACATGGTGTATCGTTTTACGAAAATGAAAATAGCTTGGGAGAGTTGTCATGAAAAAATTTCTTTTGGGTGGCTTGGCCGTCGTCGCGTTAGGATTTGGAATTGGCTATCTGACGCTTGACAAAGAGACACGCGGTGTTCTTGGGCAATTGCCAACAAACCGAGACGTCCTTTTTTGGTCGGTACCCCAGCGTGATGCAGCCTTTAGAGCGCTCGACCGGCTTTCGTTCTTGGCCAAGGCCAGTCCAATATCTAAAAGCGCTAATCCACTGGCTTTGCCAGTTGGCGCGCCACTCACGATTCCAAGCCTTGACACATATATGACGAGCCAGCGTACTGCTGGAATGGTGATCATACAGGACGGTAAAGTCCGGCTCGAGCGCTACGGCCTCGATTTTGATGCGCAGGGACGTTGGACCAGCTTTTCAGTCGCCAAGAGTTTTACGTCGACTTTGGTGGGTGCCGCCATCCAAGATGGTTTCATCAAAAGCCTTGAAGACAAGGTTTCCGCTTACATCCCTGACCTCAAAGGCTCAGCCTATGATGACGTGACCATCCGCCAATTGCTAACAATGACGTCAGGCGTACAATGGAATGAAGATTATGAAGACCCCAATGCCGACGTTGCAAAATTCAATAATGCAAAAGCTGACGTTGGCGTTGATGCGACTGTTAGCTACATGCGCAAATTGCCCCGAGCCCATCCGCCAGGTACCCACTGGGCCTATAATACTGGTGAAACAAATTTGATTGGCGTTTTAGTAACATCAGCGACTAAAAAGCCTTTGGCTGCGTATCTGGAAGAAAAAATCTGGAAGCCATTTGGTATGGCACAAGATGCCACGTGGCTGCTCAATTCGACCGGTTCGGAAATTGGTGGTTGCTGTATCCAGGCGGCAACTTCTGACTATGCACGGTTCGGGCAGTTTGTTCTGGGCGGCGGGAAAATAGGCGACAAACAAGTTGTGCCAGCCGATTGGTTTGCTCAAGCGACGACCAAGCAAGTTGATATTGGCGAACCTGGCCATGGCTATGGCTTTCAATGGTGGACAAATGACGATGGAACGGTCGCGGCCCAAGGCATATTCGGCCAAGGAATTTTTATTGATCCAAAGCGCCGCTTGGTGATTGCCTCAAATTCAAACTGGCCACGCGCAACT
>JAYSRI010000331.1:0-3391 GCA_043721175.1 Alphaproteobacteria bacterium | reverse complement strand
TTGCGATCCTGACTGTGCGAACAGCCGAGACCCCCCGCGTTAATGACCGCGACCGGATCGAGATCGAAGAAATCACGCCCGACGTTAAGCAAGTGATTGTCAATTATGGCTTTATGGAAAGCCCTAATATCCCAAAAGCGCTGACGATGTGCCGCAAGCAAGGCCTCAAGTTCGACATAATGTCGACCAGCTTCTTCCTTGGTCATCGCACAATCGTAGCGTCAGCTACGTCGGGCATGCCGTTGTGGCAGGATCAGCTCTACATATTCTTGTCCAAAAACGCGACCAACGCCACGGACTTCTTTCACATTCCGTCGGGTCGTGTGGTTGAACTTGGGACACAAGTTGTGGTCTAGTCAGTAGGGTGAACCCGCTCGATTATTCCCACTTTCTGCTCTGGACAGGTGATCTGTGTTTTGTCGCAGGTTTGATCCTGATGGCGATATTGTCAGTGGTTGCCGCCGCTAAGATCGCACCGGGCGTCAAAGTGCCAATGCAGTTTGGGTTTAACGGCAAGCCAACGTGGTTTGCCCCGCGACGATTTGCATTGTTATTCGCGCCCGCACTGGCGGCAGGCTTCGGCTTGTTCCTGACCTACATGGCTCACAGCACTGACAATGGGAACTTGACCAAGCAAGGCGTTTCTTTGGGCACGTCGCGCGTCGGTATGGCTCTGGCGTTTGTTGTCGCGCATATGGCGCATTTAGCGATAGCGCTGGGATGGTTGGGACGGCAGAAGTAGGGGTCAGTCGCGTAGGGTGCGAAGAATTGCCTGAACCTCTGAATCAGCCATATCTGAAACCGCATCTGGATGGCGTTGATCGGCTGCTTTCTTGATCCAACGGGCAGCTGCGACTTTATCGATGCTTACCCCATCACCCGTCCAAAGCAATCTACCAAAATAGGATTGCCCAGCACTATTGCCACTCTCAGCGGAAAGTCGCGCCCAGCGCGCTGCCTCAACGCGATTCGGGGTGATGCCAGTGTCACCATCATGATAGCTTTTAGCCAGAAATAATTGGGCTTCACCTTGAGATTGATCAGCAGACCGTCGGATAGTCGCCAATCCTTCGGCTTTATTCTCGCGAACACCTGCGCCAAAGTACAATAATTGCCCCCACATATATTGCCCATTGCGATCGCCAGTTTCGGCGGAGGCGCGCAAAAGCCGTGCGCCTTCGGCTTCATTCTTGGCCTGCCCACGCGAACCTTCCATTTTGGCTGAGCCGAGTAGCCACATCGCCCGCCCATTGCCTGCTTGGGCGGCTCGACTCACAAGCGACCAACCATCAGTACGGTTCTCGCCCGTCCATGCATCGCCATTCACCATTAGATTTCCGAGGTAATACATCGACATAGGCTCACCTTGGGCCACTGCTTGTCTCATGTAACGGACAGCTTTGACACCATCGACTGCAACGCCACCCACTCCCAAGTAATAGATCGTTGTGCCAAGTGTAGTCTGCGCCAACGCATTGCCAGCCACGGCAGCGCGCTCAAGATACGAAATGGCGCGCGGCATGCGGGCATTATTATTGGTTTCAATCGATATATTCATATATTGAACGCCGAGAATTGCCTGAGCCTCGGCATTATTGGCTTCTGCAGCCTCGAATAAATAAGATAGCCCACGAGTGCGATCAACAGGCCCTCCTTGTCCAAGCACTAAAAATTGTCCAGCGTAAGCCATGCCTTCGATATGGTTTTGCGTTGCTGCTGCGACAAACAAACGACGTGCTTCCACTAGATTAATTGGTACGCCATACCCACCGTAATTCATTCGCCCCAACCAATATTGAGACTGCGCATTTCCCGCTGCAGCTTCTTGCGCCAAGCGCGTTGCAGCCTGTGGCAGGGTCTCACTGACCCAGACGGTATAGGTGCGTCTTGCAACCACGCTTTGCGGGCCATTTGAAGCCGCCCCGCTGCTTGCCAATCCGCCAGCAGAAGTTGTACTTGAATTTGACGATGACGATGCACTGGAGCCGCTGGGTGACGACGGCTGCCTCAGGCCCGCTTGAAAAGCCGCATCGCTATTGCGTCGGTCAATCGCGGCTGCACTGGCTGATGCACTGGCCATGGAGGCTTGGCGGCGTGCTTCATCACCCGCAGGGTCGGCAGAAGCAATTGTTGGAAAACATAAGAGAGCAATGAAAGAAGATGATAGCAATGATATCCGGTACACAGGACGCTCCCTTTGATTTCTCCCTTGCCAATTGAACGGATCTTTAATCATTTCCTACCCCCAAACAGGGGGGAGATGCCGATTATGTACCACTGAGTGCACTGACCCCACTTGTTGATCTGCGGTCCATCTTTGCCTAACCCAATCACGCACAACCTTAGCCATTGGACTTCCCTTGCCCATGACCACTCACACCACACCCAACAAAGTCAAAAAAGTCGTACTCGCTTATTCGGGCGGGCTTGATACTTCCATCATTCTAAAGTGGCTGCAGGAGACTTATGGCTGCGAAGTGGTGACTTTTACAGCTGACCTCGGTCAAGGCGAAGAGTTGGAACCGGCGCGTGCTAAAGCGCTTGCAATGGGGATTAAGCCCGAGAACATCTTCATCGACGATTTGCGCGATGAGTTTGTTCGTGACTACGTGTTCCCGATGTTTCGCGCCAACACCGTCTATGAAGGCGTGTATTTGCTCGGCACATCCATTGCGCGGCCTTTGATCGCTAAGCGCCAAATCGAAATTGCCAACCTGGTGGGCGCGGATGCCGTGTGTCATGGCGCGACAGGAAAAGGCAATGACCAAGTGCGCTTTGAGGTATCCTATTATGCTCTCAAGCCAGACGTGACAGTGATAGCTCCGTGGCGAGAGTGGGAGTTTGCCGGACGTCCTGATCTGATTGCTTACGCCAAAAAGCACAATATTGAGATTGGTATGGGCAAGGAAAATGATGCGCCGTTCTCGATTGATGCCAATCTTCTCCACACCTCTTCAGAAGGCCTCGTCCTAGAAGACCCTGATGTAGCAGTCCCTGATATTGTCTCCAAGCGGGCCGACCGTCGCACCATCACACCAGAAGAAGCCCCCGATACACCGACCATCATCACTATGGGCTTTGAACGCGGCGACCCTGTCTCGATCAACGGCAAGGCTTATGGTCCTGCAGATTTGCTGACCGAACTTAACCGCATTGGCAAAATCAATGGTGTGGGCGGGCTTGATCTAGTGGAGAACCGCTTTGTCGGCATGAAGTCGCGCGGCTACTATGAGACACCGGGCGGCACGATTATGCTCACCGCCCACCGTGCCATGGAGAGCATCACATTAGATCGGGGAGCCCTGCACCTCAAAGATGAGCTGATGCCTAAATATGCCACGTTGATCTACAACGGCATGTGGTTCACGCCAGAGCGCAAAATGTTGCAAGC
>JAYSRI010000330.1:0-3424 GCA_043721175.1 Alphaproteobacteria bacterium | reverse complement strand
TGTGCTGTCATCACACGTCGAAGGCAAACGACAAAAATTCATGCGCTACATTGCTGCAAACAACTTTTTGCGGTAGCCTTTCATGGAACAGGAATTCTAAGATGGTCGCCTTAAATCTTTCAAAGAAATTAGCAGAGCGCCTTGCGTTTCTGGCGAACGAAACAGGCCAAACCCCTGCAAATTTTATACGTGAAGCAATCCTTTCAAAGATGGAGGAACTCGAAGATGAGTTTCACCTCGAGCGCGCATTGGCGGAGAGTGATGGGACTACGGTTTCTTGGGAAGATGCCATGAAAGCTTGGGATCTTGCGGAGTAAACGTCATTGGTTTGGAAGCTGAAATTTGACAAAAAGGCTTTGAAAAAATCTGAAAGCTTGGATGCAAACGTTCGCGCGCGTATCAAAGCGTTTATGGAAAACCGCGTCGCCTTTAGTGAAAACCCACGCGATTTGGGCCACGCCCTTAGTGGCCGGTTTGCCGGGCATTGGCGTTACCGCGTCGGCGACTATCGCATCATCTGCAAAATTGAAGATCAAACTATCACAATTTTGGTAATTGAAATCGGCCATCGGCGGGAAGTTTATCGCTAGCTCCCCCGCCCCTTGATCGCTCAGCTAAAACACAGTCCATTCTTCATGCAATTACCACTTCGGAGACCTCCATGAATCGTCGCGCCCTTCTCGCCGCTATCTCGACCACAACATTAGGAATGATCGCCTTGAACACTTCAGCTTTTGCCCAAACCGCTGCATCTGACGATCCATTTTTGTGGCTGGAAGATGTGGAGGGCGAGCGCGCTTTAACATGGGTACGCGCGCAAAATAGCCGTTCGTTACCTATTCTACAAAACGATCCCCGCTATGCAAAGCTCGAAGCGGACGCGCTAGCGATTGTGCGAGCAAAGGATCGTTTGACGTTTGGCGGCTTTACCAACGGCTTTGTTAGCAACTTCTGGCAAGACGCAGAGCAAGTCAGGGGCGTGTGGCGACGTGCAGATTTCGCTTCGTGGCGCGCAGGCGCACCAGCATGGGAGACATTATTGGATGTCGATAAGCTGGCAAAGGATGAAGACAAGAATTGGGTTTATCAAGGTGCGAATGCACTGGATCCCAATGACCTGTGGAATAGCGTCGCTCTTCTTCAGCTTTCAAATGGTGGGAAAGATGCCAATGTTGAGCGCGAGTGGGACGTAAAGACCCGTAGCTTTGTCACCGGTGGCTTCTCCATTCCCGAAGCCAAATCGGATACCACTTGGTTTGACAAAGATACTTTGCTGATCGCCACCGACTGGGGTCCAGATAGTCTTACCGAGAGCGGCTATCCTTTCATCGTCAAGAAACTCAAACGAGGGCAAGCATTGACAGACGCGGTGGAGGTTTATCGCGGCAATAAGACCGATGTTGCCGCAAGTTCATTCCGATTGGATGATGGAGCGCGCTATCACTTCTTCCTCAATCGTTCGCCGACTTTTTTCACCACCGAAACAAACTGGCTGAAAGACGACGGCACAATTGCTAAGCTGAATTTGCCGAGCAAGCATTCAATCGTGGGTTTGACAGGTGCTGGGACCTTGTTGGTCAGCTTGCAGGAAGATTGGCGCCCACGAGGATCGCGCAATAGCCTCAAAACTGGGTCACTGGTGTCCGTGCCCTTAGCACAAGTAGCTGCCGTGACAGGCGCAATCCGTCCCTACGTCATTTATGCCCCGGCACCACGTGAAGCCCTGCAAGGCGCAAGCCTCACCCAGGCTGGCCTGTATGTGACCTTGACCAAGAATGTGAAAAGCGAAGTTCGGCGCTATGTTATCAATAAACGCGGGCAGTACAGCAGCTTTACGCAAATTGAACTGCCCCTCAACGGTGTTGCCAGCGTCGCCGAGTCCGGCATTCGACAGTCCGAAGTTTTCTTCTCTTATAACGACTTCATAACGCCGCCTTCAATCTTATTTGCCGCGACGCCGGGCGCTAGACCCATCACGGTGCAAGCGCAGCCGGCGCGATTTGATGCAAACAATTTAGAGGTCAACCAATATGAAGCGACGTCTAAAGATGGCACAAAAATACCTTACTTTGTAATTGCCCCAAAAGGCCTCAAATTAGATGGCACTGCACCCACTTTGTTGTACGGTTACGGCGGCTTCGAAGTGTCAATGCTACCCAATTATTCATCCTACAATGGAAAACTCTGGAACGAGCGTGGCGGCGTCTATGTGCTCGCCAACATTCGAGGCGGTGGCGAGTTTGGCCCTGAATGGCATCAAGCGGGTCTTAAAGGAAAACGCCAAGTCGTTTATGATGACTTTATTGGCGTGGCTGAAGATTTGATCGCCCGCAAAATCACAAGCCCGCGCCGTCTTGGCATTCAGGGCGGATCAAATGGCGGACTGCTTATGGGTGTCATGATGAATCAGCGCCCAGACTTGTTCACTGCAGTGGTGTGCCAAGTGCCGCTGTTGGATATGCTGCGGTACCATAAGTTATTGGCAGGCGCATCTTGGGTCGACGAGTATGGCAATCCAGATGTTGCCGCTGAGAGACCTTGGCTAGAGCAAATGACACCATACCAGAACTTAAAGAAAGTGAGCCCGTTCCCTGAGGCTTTCTTCATGACATCAACAAAAGATGATCGTGTTCATCCTGGTCATGCTCGCAAGTATGCGGCGAAGATGGAAAGCCTTGGAATGCCGTTTCTTTACTATGAGAATATAGACGGCGGGCATTCTGCGGCCGCGAACCTTGTCGAAGGTGCCAAACAGCGGGCGCTGGTAGCAACCTATTTGACCCGTAAGCTGATGGATTAAGACGCAGCACCACCAGCGACGCGCGTAAAAGCGGAAGCAGCTTTTACGCGTGTGCAATCTAAAACTCTGCAACCATCTCAACACCAGATGCGCTTTTGAGGGCGCGCCGTGCTGCAACATCAACAGGAAAACGGCCCGCTGCCTGAATTTCAACTTCACGGCCATCGGGCAAAGCCAAGACAATGCGCAATTCTCCAAAGCTGGATGATACCGCACCGCGCAACGTCTCAGCGACTTTGGCAACTTCGGTAATCCCAGCGCCGCGCGACAGGAATACGCGCACACCATCGCATCCCGACATGTCAGCCGAATCAAGAGGCTCAACTTTCTCGGCTGACAGCTTCAAATCGCCATCGCGGACGCGGGCCTTTGCGCGAAATGTAACGGCCTTACCGGGGTCGAGATTATCACGCGACGCTGCCAATTCTTCGGGCATAATCATGACTTCATATTCGCCGGTGGGATCGGACAATGTGACCCAAGCGAACTTACCCCCATCACGCGCAGGGCGTTCTTTGCGCGCACGCACCACCCCTGCCATCCGAAATATCGCCTCACTACTGACCATCTTGCTTGGGACTTCCGCGAAAAATACTGTTTGGCGGCGACGCAACGCGTCTATCA
>JAYSRI010000329.1:0-3427 GCA_043721175.1 Alphaproteobacteria bacterium | reverse complement strand
GCGGCTCGATCTTGCCGGGGCGGCACAAGGGCCGCGATCTGACCGTGCAAGACGTGTTTGAGGCCGTAGGCGCGCATGCGGCTGGCCGGATGGACTTTGAGGAATTATGCGAGATTGAGCGCCATGCTTGCCCGTCTGACGGGGCGTGTGGCGGGCAGTTTACGGCCAATACGATGGCGTGCGTGGCCGAAGCGATTGGCCTTTCCCTGCCATTGTCCTCAGCATTGCCAGCACCCTATCTTGAGCGCGATCAATATGCTGTGGCGTCCGGTAAAGCCGTGGTTGACCTGATCATCAAAGGCCTGCGCCCACGCGATATCTGCACACGCGAAGCCTTTATCAACGCCGCTATCGTGGTGGCGGCAACAGGGGGCAGCACCAATGGCGCATTGCATCTGCCCGCCATGGCGCATGAAGCAGGGATTGAGTTCACTTTGAAGGACGTCGCCGATGCCTTCCGCCTGGCGCCGTGGATCGCCGATCTAAAGCCAGGTGGCAATTTTGTCGCCAAGGACATGGGCGAAGCGGGCGGTATGCCGATGCTGTTGAAATCGCTGTTGGACGGCGGTCTGATCAACGGCAATTGCATGACTGTTACGGGCAAGACCATGGGCGAGAATGTCGATGAAGTGACGTGGAACCCCGACCAAAAGGTCATTTACACCACCAAAGCCCCGATCACCGAGAATGGCGGCGTTGTTGGCCTGTGGGGCAGCATGGCACCCGATGGCGCGATGTTAAAAATCGCAGGCCTTGAAAAGCTATCATTCCGTGGCCCTGCGCGCGTGTTTGACAGCGAAGATGCGTGCTTTGAAGCGGTCTCCAACGAGGCATTTGAAGCAGGCGAAGTGTTGGTCATCCGCTATGAAGGCCCCATCGGTGGCCCCGGCATGCGCGAAATGCTCTCCACCACTGCCGCTCTTTATGGGCTTGGGCGTGGCGGTGATGTGGCGCTGATAACCGACGGTCGCTTTTCAGGCGCCACACGCGGCATGTGCATCGGCCATGTCGGGCCAGAAGCCGCTGTGGGTGGACCGATTGGCTTGGTCGAGAATGGCGATATCATTGCGATTGACGCAGAGGCTAGCACGATTGAACTTGAGGTATCTGATGAGGTCTTGGCCGTTCGCCGCACCGCATGGAAACCCCGCAAGACTTTGTATACGTCCGGCGCTATCGCCAAATACGCCAAGCTGGTTGGCCCTGCCTATTTGGGTGCTGTCACGCATGAAGGTGCAGCGGGCGAAAGCCATGTTTATGCGGATATTTGAGGGGCGCTAGGAGCGCGGATCGCTGACCCACTCTTTTATAGATGGTTGAAGAAAGACGGTCTCGGAACGGTTTTGGTGACCTTTTTGTTCACCCAAAACCTTGTTTCCATCGTCTCTTGCCAGCCCAAGCGCATCAAGGGACGCTTCGCTTAAGACCCTTGACGCGCTTGAACTGGCGGCCTCTTTTAGGTGTAGTTCGCCGCCGATTTGAGGCTGTCAAGGATTGCACCTGCAACCGCATAGCGGCGGCCACTTGGCCGTCCTTTACTGCCACAAACCGGCACTTCAAAATTGAAACAGAGCTTTGTGTGAAGGCAAAGCCATCACCAAAGCTCATCCAAGACCACTTTCTTTTTTGTTGTCCGGCCAGCGCCGTTTGAGCTTTTCCCCTATCTCAGATACACTCGCCACATAGGAGACACCCTCATGGCTCAAGCGGTTTTGCGCAGCGAAGATGGACAGGGTCGCTTGGCGATCACCGTCGCCATGCTCGACGCTATGGTCGCCAGCGGCACGATTGAAGACCCTGCGCGGGTCGAGCTGATTGAGGGGGAGCTGATTACGATGTCGCCAACACATTTGCCGCATGGTCGGATGACAGCAAGGCTCATTCGCCAGCTTGGTAATAGTATCTCCGATAGCTATGAAGTCGTTGACGGCGGCTCACTTCGCTTAGATGATTACAACGAACCCATGCCAGATATTTGCGTTGCACGTGCAGGCGTCACAACCGATGTGCTGTTTCCCACCGATTGCCTCTTGGTTATTGAAGTCTCAGAAAGCACCGTCCGACAAGATCGGACAGTGAAATCCCAACTTTATGCAAAAGCAGGCATCCCAGAATATTGGGTCGTCGACCTCACCACCTCACAAACTGTCGTTCATCGCGGGCCAAGTAAGGCGGGGTGGAGCGATGTTGTCAGCGTGCCGTTTGGTGGGGAATTGGTTGCGGAGTTTGATGGGGCAGTGCGGGTGGTTGTGGGTTAGGGGTTTGTGTGAAGGCCGCATGTCGTACCTTTTCAATGTGCAGTTAAATGGTAGTTTGGCGCAACGAAGAGTCTTTTGAACACCTGAATAGAAAGTAGACGTGAGAATGGAAAACAAAGAGGCGGTAAAACGGGCAAAGGATTATGTTGCAGAGATTTTTGCGGATGAGCATATTCAGGATGTTCGCTTAGAGGCAATTCGTCGCGGATCAAAATCCACATGGGACGTCACAATTGGTTTCGCGCGTCGTTTGCCTGTTACTTCTGGCAGTAAAGCCGAAAACCAAGTAAAGCGATTATTCGGCGATAATCCTACTGTCAGCGCGTATAAGCGAATCAAAATCCGTGATTCCGATGGTGAAGTTCTTGAAATGTCGGACCCGGATTGGTCGCAATGAAGTCGTTGTTGATTGATACAAACATCTTGTTGCTGCTCATCGTCGGTATGGCCTCTGAGGCTTATATCGGTAAGCACAAAAGGACGCGTGAGTTTTCGAGGCGTTCGTTTGGCCAGTTAAAGTCAATTGTGGTTCAATTTCCAAAAGTGGAAGCCCCGCCGCATGTCCTAGCCGAAGTGAGTTCATTGTTAAAAAATACAAATGACCAAGGTATGTTGCGCGAGTTAAGGGAGAAACTGAAGCTATTTATCGAAGCTGATTCAGAGCTTCTTGTGGCGAGCTTAAACGGCGCACGTTCAGACATTTACCGCTGGACTGGTCTGACCGATTCCGTGTTGTTCGAGTTGTCTAAGTCAAAAGATAGGACGTTGGTTACGATGGATGCTGATTTGTTTAACGCGGCTTCAAGCTTTCGAGACGGGCATATCAATTTTCGCCATTTGATGGCTATTTGACATTTCAAACAGTTACGAATTCGGGGCTTAGCCGACGATGAAGTTTAATACAAACTGGACACCACTTTCAGGCCATCTCTTGAAAAAATCAATTACAGATGCACGCCTGCTGATCAGAAGGCAGCCTCATAAATGGGCCTTCGACGAGTCTACATCTATTGGTTCCAGTATGGTTAGTGTAATCCATAGGTTAGACTACATCGTTAGTTGGGACGGAAGCCTAGGCCGTGTGGACGAATTGCAGCAAGTAACATTTAGAGGATTCACATGATGAATCATATGTGATTCATAGGACTCCAACTGATTTGGAGGTTGGA
>JAYSRI010000328.1:0-3443 GCA_043721175.1 Alphaproteobacteria bacterium | reverse complement strand
CGCGTTCGCCCGTTATTGTGCCTTCCACACCAAAGCCCGGAACTTCGGTTGCATCTGGTACGGCGGCACCGGGGCCAGCAGCGCGGGCGATAGCGCGCGCCAGTGGGTGGCGTGAAGCGCGCGCCAAAAGGGCGGCTTGTTCAAGTGCGAGTGGTGGCAAAGTTGATTGGTTCAACAAGCGAGGCTGGCCGATTGTCAGCACGCCAGTTTTGTCAAACGCCACAAAATCAGCCTCAGCCAAGCGTTCAAGGGCATCGCCAGATTTGAGCAAGATACCACTTTTGAATAGCCTACCAGAGGCAACCACTTGCACCGCAGGAACGGCCAATCCTAAGGCACACGGGCATGTGATGATCAGTACGGCGCACGCATTCAAGATCGCCACGCGCGGTTCTGCACCGAGAATAAGCCAAATGACGAGGGTCAAGAAGGCAGCGCTATGAACAACGGGGACATAATACTTTGCAGCCTTATCCGCCCAGCGGACGTAGATGCTCTTCGATTGCTCTCCGATTTCGACAAGTCGTGCGATCTGCGCCAAGAAACTATCATCGCTGCGCGCCGTGGCTTCCAAGATGAGGCGACCCGATAAATTCAGCGCGCCTCCACGTATGGCTTGTCCGGTCGCTAAAACGATGGGAGCGGTTTCGCCAGTCAGCAATGATACATCAGCTTCAGAGTGACCTTCGCGCACAGTGCCATCAACAGGAAAGCGGTCGCCCGGCAAAACGACCAACAAGTCGCCGGGCATTACATTTGCAATTGCGACACTTTGTGAGGTGCCATCGGGTTCCAAGCGGGCGGCAGTTACCGCTTGCAGCGCCAATAGATCGCGGGCGGCTTGGCGCGCTTTCTGCCGGAGTGCGTGGTCGAGATATCGCCCGATCAACAGGAAAAACAGCAACATCGCTACAGCGTCAAAATACGCATTCTCGCCGCCTCTTATCGTCTCATAGACTGAGAGGCCGGACGCCAGCAGCACGCCGAGTGAAATCGGTACGTCCATGTTGGCACGCCCTTTGGACAGGGCATTCCATGCGCTCTTGAAAAACGGCATCCCGGCATACGCGGCGGCCGGCAGCGAAATCGCCGCCGAGAGCCAATGGAACATGGTACGTGTTCCCGCCTCCATCTCGCCGTTGAAATGGGCGGACCAAATCGGCACTGAGAACATCATGATGTTCATTGCGGCAAAGGCTGCGACGGCCATGCAGATCAACAGATGGCGGCCTTCTTTGTCGATCTGACTTTGAGCCTCGCTGGGGTCGAAGGGTTGGGCTTGATAGCCAAGATCAATGACACGCTGCACAATTGTACGCGGATCAATTCGGTCATTCGTCCATGTCACCGAGAGGCGGCCAGTTGACAGATTGAGCCGTGCGCTGGAGACGCCCTTCAGGGCAGTCACACCACTTTCAATTTTTGAGATACAACCAGCGCAACGCGCACCACGCACCAAAAGCTCAAGCGCTAGTCCGCCGCTTTTATCGTCACGCACAAACGGCCTCGGATCAGCCGTTGATCCGACTAACACCCGTGGCGGCTCTAAACCGGACGGGCAACCCAATGCAGGGCCAGAGGAGGGGGCTATCGCAGCGATAATGTGGTCTCCGTTTCGAATTTTGGAGCGCCCGCGATCTGTGCGGAGGCTGAGAAACGCCAGCGGCCTGGACGCAATTGATCAATGACGGCGCGGTAAATGCCTGGTGCAGTTTCGACAAACGACAAGGTTTGGTCTTCTTTGGTATCGGTTGTGCGCCCGATGTTGCCTTTGATGTGGGCACCGCGCAAAGGCTGGCCTTGCTTGTCGGTTAGGCGCGCTTCAAGGACGGCACCTTCCCCCGTTGGACGCTCCAAGCCCAATTTCATGCGCCAGCCAAGTTCCGCTTGGCGGGCGCTAGCGGCCAATGTCTCGTTAAACTTCAGGCCGGTAATATAGGAATGATCGGTCTCGCCTGAAAATGTCGTTAGCGCGAGCACAACAAACACGATATTCACCGCTAGCATCACGGCAAACAACCCGCCAAACATAGCCAACACGTGCCAGCCTGTGAGGGTGAACCGCTTGATTGGGTAGGGCGCGTCAGTCATCTCAATTTCTCCCCGTCGTGTTCTAATCATTGCCACGGATGAACACGGATTTTGTGTGTGCGATTTCGCCATCGCCCGTGGCCTTCACATTGACGACAATGTTGGTTGAACGGGCGGTTTGTTGCTCGGGATCAGCGAGAACGAATAGCCGGACTTGCGCGACGCGATCTGATCCAGCTTTCAGGGTAATTTTATTGCCGATGACGGGTATGTCATTGGCCTGCAATTGACCGCCACTTACGCCATCAATGCTGATCTCGACATCGCGGGCTGCATCAGCTTTATTGAGGATTTTGATGGTATAGGCATTGCGAACCTGACCCGTCGACAATGGCACAAACAAAGGCGCGCGGTCACGCTGGACGTTGACGTCTAAATTTGAACGCAGAGCCAGACTAGTGATCATCACGCCCGCGATGGCAACAAATAGCACGCTGTAAAACAAGGTTCGTCCGCGAATAAAGCGATAGCGGGGCGTTTCTCCTGCTTGGCGTCTCTCGATATTTTGAATAGTGTCAAACGCGATCAAGCCTTTGGGGCGATCAACTTTGACCATGATCTCGTCGCACGCATCGATGCACAAGGCGCAATTGATACATTCAATTTGGAGGCCATCTCGAATATCAATCCCTGCAGGACACGCTGCAACACATTGACGGCAGTCAATACAATCACCTCGGCCCGCCCAAGTTTCATCCTTCTTGTGCGGTCCGCGTGGGTCGCCGCGATCATAGCGATAGGTAACCGACAACGCTTCTTCGTCCAGCATGGCAGCCTGAATACGTGGCCACGGACACATGTAGGTGCAGACTTGCTCACGTAAGGTTCCCGCAAAAACGTAAGTGGTCGCCGTCAAGAGGCTGGCAAAAATGTACGCCGTCATCGGCGCTTTGAGCACGAAGAAATCGCGGAATAATGTCGGCGCATCGTGGAAATAGGCAACAAACCAGCCACCGGTCGCTAATGCGATGAATAGCCAAACCACATGCTTGCCAATCTTGCGCCAAGCCTTGTTAAAGTCCCACTTTTGCTTGTCGAGACGGATGCGTTGATTGCGGTCGCCTTCAAAGAACTGCTCCACCGCGATGTAAAGGTCCGTCCAGACCGTTTGCGGGCACGCAAAGCCGCACCAAATCCGCCCAAATAAAGCCGACGCCAAGAAGAGGCCGATGGCGGCAAGGATCAGTAGCCCTGTCACATAGTACAGCTCTTGAGGCCAAATCTCGATTGGCCCCATGTAAAAACGCCCGCCCGTGAAATCAAACAACAGGAGTTGATCTGGCGCGTTGCCGGGACGATCCCAGCGCAAAAACGGCACAATGTAGTAGATAGCCAGTAATATGGCGATGATG
>JAYSRI010000327.1:0-3446 GCA_043721175.1 Alphaproteobacteria bacterium | reverse complement strand
GCTTTGCCGTATGGAAGGCGGCGCAATGACCTATAGCGTGAAAGAGATATTCTACACGCTGCAAGGCGAAGGCACCCACGCGGGGCGCCCGGCGGTGTTCCTGCGCTTTTCAGGTTGCAACTTATGGAGCGGGCGGGAACAAGACCGCGCCAGCGCTATTTGCCAATTTTGCGATACTGATTTTGTCGGCACCAATGGTCTCAACGGCGGTAAGTTCGAGGCGGCCTTGGACTTGGCGCTCCGGGTCGCAAGTTTCTGGCCAGACATGACAGCTGGAAAACCCTATGTCGTGTGCACCGGCGGGGAGCCATTGTTGCAGCTTGATGAGACACTGATTTTTGCACTTCATGGCGTTGGCTTTGAGATTGCGGTTGAAACCAACGGCACGATTGAAGCACCTGCTGGCATAGATTGGGTGTGCGTCAGCCCCAAAGCCGGAACAATTTTGAACCAAAAGTCTGGCAATGAAATCAAGCTGGTGTACCCACAGCCCCTAGCGACGCCGGATATGTTTGCCGATCTTGAGTTTGACAGCTATTATCTTCAACCGATGGATGGCACCCAAGCGCAAGCTAACACAGCTGCCGCTATCGCTTATTGTCTTGACCACCCGCACTGGCGCCTCAGCCTGCAAACACATAAAATGCTTGGAATCATGTGACCCGTTGCCTTCTCACCAAAAGTGTCAATTTCGAAGCGGCCCACCACCTCCACCAAGGTGATGCCGACCACCCCTATCGCCGCCTACACGGCCACTCATTTCGCCTGGATGTGAGTGTGGAAGATGAGCCTGATGGGCAAGATCACTGGGTTCGAGATTTTGCAGAATTGGGCAAGGCCATCGGCGAGGTTCATAAGATCCTTGACCATTCATTCCTAAACGAGATCAAAGGCCTCGAAACGCCAACGTTAGAGAACATCTGCGTTTGGGTCGCCGCACAGCTGCGCCCGCGCTTGCCCAACCTCAAACGCGTCGCCGTCGCGCGGCCATCATTGGGCGAAACATGCACCATTGAGGTTAGCTGACTATCCTGGAACCGCCGCCGCGAGACGACGCGAGAATTGATAGAGCGCGCGGTCAGCATCGGTCCACGTCCATGCTGTATCGGCCCACAAGATATCACCATACCAATCGTAACTGACCTCGCCGACCAGATTGCCGGCGGCATCAAACGCCTTGCCGGTAATGTCAGCGCCACCAATACCAAAGCTCTGCATCGAGAGGCCGGGCTTGTCGCCCAATTGCTTGAACGTCGGGCGATTGGGAACGACATCATTGATGACAACATCGACACGGGCGGCTTGGGTTCCAAGCTCACGCGTCAAATTACGCTGTAGCAAATCGCGGATGACACCACGCTCGCGCTCGCCATATGTGCCGGTGATGGCTTTCTCGGCTTTGGGTGCATAGGTGACGTTGAGTTGGAGACCGTCGGCAACAGCCGATCCAGCCAGCATCAATGAGATGAGAGCGGTAGCAGCGAAAACAGGTTTTGTCATGTTTGGCTCCTTTTCTATTCCAGATATGGGCCACATTCATGGTCACGACAAGGCGGTGGCCGATCAAATCTGAGTGACAGAACTTTCTCGTAAAAACCCAAGGTGACATTTAGCGACTATGCGCCTGTCACGGTCATGTCACTGCAAATGTTTGCCACCCGACAAACGCCAAGATGAACAAGCCTGCAACGTCATAAAGTGCGATGGTGCGCAGCGCAGCAGGGGCACCTGCCAGCCACCAAATCGCAACAAATGAGCCCATGCTAATTCCCGCGCAGACAGCCGCCATCGGTCGCACTTCGCAACGAAGCGACGCCCACAGACACATAACAACAATGACAAGAAACAGTGCAGCACGGTGGTGCATGAAGGTGAACAGGCCAGAGCCTGACTTTATGCCATACAATTTCGTCAAAAGGACGGGTTGAAAAAGTGCAAGAGCAGGCGTTGCATGGATGAGTGCTAGCAGGACCCAACCAATGCTCGTGACGATATTCATACCTTTAACATCCCCTTTTTGGTCGGACCTCTTGCTCTCCATCTGGTAACATGTCAATAACATGTCATAATATCGGGCAGCGCATTTTTATTGCAGCACTCGCCTTGGCGCTGGAAATGGCAATTGGATCAAAGAATGCAGTCAGTGGAAGCGGCAATACCCAACTCAGCAACATTAAATGCACGCCAAAGCGACCAAGCATTCGAGCGCCTCAAGGGTGAAATCATTTCGTGTCATCTGGCACCGGGCGCTCATTTCTCCGAAGCCGAGCTTTCACTGCGTTTTGGGATAGCACGTGCTGCAACACGCGCCGCATTGATGCGCTTGGCGCAAGTAGGATTGGTACAACCATTCGCCCGCCATGGCTTTGTCGTATCCCCGATAACAATTGCATCTGTGAGAGAGTTATTTGAACTGCGCCTCATGACTGAACCCCAAGCTGCAGCCATGGCCGTTAACAGGATCGACACAAAGCGCCTGCGAGCGATCAATCGTGCGCCCCAAGATGCAACAACCCAAGCCGAACAAATATCGTTCGTGCAGGCCAATCGCGCCTTTCATCGAGAGATTGCGGCGGCCACTGGCAATGGTCGCGTCTTGCATTTGCTAGAGTCGCTGGCTGACGAAATGGAGCGACTGGTCCATCTTGGCTTGTTCACAGCAGGGGGCAGCCTTAATGATCAACGTGACGCCGACCAGCAACACGAAGCCATGATCGCCGCCTTTGAAGCACGCGACGCTGTGGCGGCTGAACGGGCATCAAAGCTTCACATCGAACACGCACGCGGTTTGGCAATGGATCGCTTGATCGGCGGTTACGCGAATCTGGCGTTGTCTTAGTCGAGGTAAAAGGAGAAGCCAAATTTATGTTCACACGCGGAAAAGAAGTCTCAGTAGAAGGCGCGGCCTTCATTCACCCGACCGCTATTTTATATGGTAAAATCAGCATCGGAGCTGGATCGTCGGTGTTTCCCTATGTGGTGATGCGCAGCGAAGCGCACGAAATTGTCATCGGCGAACGCACAAACATCCAAGACTTTGTGATGATCCATGTTGGCAATCACACGCCAACAATCGTCGGCAATGATTGCTCCATCACGCACCACGTAACGCTGCATGGTTGCGAGATTGGCGACAATTGCTTGATTGGCATCAACTCAACGATCATGGACGGCGCCAAAATCGGAGCCAATTCCATTGTTGCCGAACATAGTCTTGTGCGCGCCGGCCAAGAATTTCCAGAAAACTCAATTATCGCAGGCTCGCCCGCCAAGTTGATCAAAATGCGCGATTGTTCGGAAGGTAATTTGATGAATGCGAGGATGTATGAGGTGATTGCCAAGGGGTATGCGGAGGGACGCGATAGGGTTGGGTGAACCCCGGACCGCGCAGCGCTGCTGCGCCAGACTGCTGACAAACCTGCTTGCTCAAATTTTGGCTTTGGGAG
>JAYSRI010000326.1:0-3447 GCA_043721175.1 Alphaproteobacteria bacterium | reverse complement strand
TTGCGCATCAAAACATCAATAGCTTGTTGTGGAACTACGGACGCCATGATCGCTATCTCGATTCATATCGCACGATGCTGCCGCTGGTGCCCGATGACGGTCCGATTAGAATTGCATTTGCCGACGAGTTATTGCGTCACGGCGACATCGATGAAGCGCGAATAGTCATTGAACAGGCTCGTAAATCTGGCGGTAGCGCACTGAGCTTTACGCAGTTGCGTGGTCGGCTTGCTTACGCTTCGGGCGATTTTGGAATGGCTGCAGACCTCTTTGATCAAGCTATCTCAGAGGCTCCCCAATTAAGTGGGCCGTATATTCGGAAAATTGATGGCCTTTTGAAGGCTGGCAAATTTGAAGCTGCCTTTGATTTTTCGGCGCTCACATTGCCAAAATTTCCTTTGGACCAAGACATATTAGCAAGGTTGGTCGCGGCTGAGCGGCTCAATGGTCGTGAGAGTGGTTTGTGGGATATTGACCAGTTTGTCCGTGCCATTGATTTAGTTCCCCCCGATGGCCGAACAGTGGAGGACTTTAATCGGGAGTTAGGTGAATATCTTGCCACACTTCATACAGCGATTAGCCACCCAATTGATCAAACCTTGCGGGGGGGAACGCAAACTTTTGGTCATATATTGGCTTCAGACAAAACGCCGATCATTCAGTCACTCGTCGCGATGTTGCGCGCCGCAATAGCAGACTATATTGAGCAATTGCCAGCAATCATTGATCATCCGGTCTCAAGCCGCCGCAGCAGTGGCTTTGATTTTTCGGGTTCATGGTCGGCACGTTTACTCGCCAATGGTTTTCACACCAATCATATTCATCCTAAAGGATGGTTGAGTTCGGCCTATTACGTCGATCTGCCACGAGCGTGCGAAGACACGACGGCCAAGGCAGGTTGGTTTAAGTTGGGGCAAACGCATTTGGAGCTCGGCCCACAAGACCAGCCGCAACACTTGATCGAGCCCCGTGTTGGACGTTTAATTTTGTTCCCATCCTACTATTGGCACGGCACGACTGCCTTTAACGACTCTGCACAACGCTTGACCGTTGCTTTTGATGTGGTACCGACATGACTAACTCCCTTCCTCAGTTGGCCCAACTTAAACAAGATGCAGCCAATGCAGTTCAGCGCGGGCAAATGGAACAGGCTGAACTGATCTGGACCCAAGTGCTAACCCTTGTGCCCACTGATCAAGACGGGCTGTTTGCAATGGGGTTTCATGCCCAGATGCGCGGTGATGCTGGTTTGGCGATCAAACAGTTTCGGGCAGCCGTCGAGTATTCCGAGCCCAATCCGCTTTTGAGGCTGACGCTAGCTAAAGCACTGAAGGCCAACGGGGACATAGACGGCCACTTTGTGGCGATCACTGCGGCATTGGACGCTGACCCATATTACCTCGCGGCGCATTTTTTGCGCGCAGAGAGTTTATTGGAGGCGGGAAAATTGGGTGCCGCAAGTCAAGTGTATAAGGACATTCTGCAGATAGTCGGGCCTCAAGAAAATTGGCCAGCCGCTTTGGCACCCCAGCTCCATCATGCCCGCAAGATTGCGGACGATTACAGCCAATCCTTGTTTGACACGCTGACGGCGGCAATTGGCGGCGAGGCGGTCGATGGCAAGTGGCGAGAGGCGGTCTCGATTATGGCGGGACAATCCAAGCCTTTCCATGCCGACTGTAACCAGCTGCACGTTCCACGACTTCCCGCGATCCCGTTTCATGACCCGTATCAATTCAGCTGGGCGCGCGGGATTGAGGCCCAGACCGCAGCAATAACCGCCGAATTGCTAGCGATGCTGGAAACGCAGGGCGATGCTTTTGCACCTTACATTGCTTATCAGTTGGGCGATCCGGTCAATCAATGGGCGACGCTCAATCATTCCAAGCGATGGAGTAGTTTGTCGCTTTGGCGCAATGGCGCGCGCGATGAAGCTAATTTGGCGGCATGTCCCCAGACGGCCGCAGCGTTGGCAAAAGTCGAGATGGCCGATATTGGTGGTCTTTGCCCCAATGCGATGTTTTCAGCGCTCGCCCCTCACACGGAGATTCCGCCCCACCATGGCGAAACCAACGCACGATTGGTGGTGCATCTGCCGTTGATTGTGCCGCCAAATTGCCACTACCGGGTTGGGTTTGAGAAACGGCAATGGGAAGTTGGAAAGCTGTTGGTGTTTGACGACACAATTGAGCACACCGCCCGAAATGACAGCGATGAGCTACGGGTCATCCTGATCTTTGATGTTTGGAATCCGTTGCTCAGCCTCGAGGAACGCGCCATGGTTCAACTACTGACCAGCGCCGCGCGGACATTTTCAGCGCAATAGCAAATGCCCTTTATCTCACCCGTACAGGCTCACTCATCTGGCTTTGCGACATGCTACGGGTTTGCGCCAACAGGCTTGCCACCCGCTCGTCACCCATAACCGCACCTATAACTGCCGCTGCACGCGCTGTTGTGCGCGCACCTTGTGCGCTGGCACCTAGAGCTTGCCCAAGTGCCACGAGCGGGTCTGCGACTTGCGGGAATGGTCGTAATGTCACGCTGTCTTTGGCCTCAATACCGGCCAGCGATTTGGCCTTACCGATGGCTGTCCGAAGGCCGCCAATCTGATCGACGAGGCCCAGTTCCTTAGCCTGATTACCAGTCCAGACGCGGCCCTTGGCGATTTCTTGGACGCGGGCGATGGGCAATTTACGCCCTGCGGCGACTTTACCTGTGAAGTCTTGATAGATGCGTGTGACGGCAGCATTGAGCGCCACGCGTTGCTCGTTGGTGAAGACGGTGGCAGGTGAATAAGTCGTGGCGTAAGGACCGCCAGCTTTGATCTCGGATATATTGGCACCCGTATAGCGGTTAAGAGCTTCATTGATGACAAACTTGCCGTTAAACACACCAATTGACCCGGTGATCGTGGACGGCATGGCCAATATCGCGTCTGCTCCCGTTGAAATGTAATAACCGCCGGATGCAGCATAAGCGCCCATGGAGACCACAACAGGCTTTTTCGCAGCCTTCGCCCGTTCAATCGCGGCCCATATTTGATCGGATGCACTCGGCGAACCGCCTGGCGAGGAAACGCGAAAGACGATAGCTTTCACATCATCATCATCGGTTGCATCGCGAATAGCTTGGGCAAAGACGTCGCTTTTCATGTCGGCATCTTGGGCGAAAGGATCGTTGCCGCCGGGTCCCGTTACAATGGCACCCTCGCCACCAATCATTGCAATGACGGGTCCACTAGTAGGGCTAGGCGAATAACCCGCAATATCTACAAAGTCTGCTTTATCGATCCCGCCAGCCTTGATGAGGGCGGCGTCCATGGCGTCTTCAGGTTGACCAATTTTGTCGATCATTTTTGCGGCCATCGCGTTCGCCGCGGTCAGAGGTGCGGCGTCAAGGGCTGCCTTGACCGCTTCGACCGGCAGTTTCCGGTCAAACGCAATA
>JAYSRI010000325.1:0-9049 GCA_043721175.1 Alphaproteobacteria bacterium | reverse complement strand
CAATGATCACTGGCAAAAATTAGATCGCTGGTGGACACGGGGTATAGCTTGCGACTATGCCTCCTCGCAGACTCTTTGGGGGAAAGACATTATGTCCGCATTGCCACTCACCACACTTGTTACTGTCATCGCCATCGGCCTTTACTTTTACATGGGCCTGCGCGTGGGCTTAGCGCGAACAAAATATAACGTTCCCGCTCCCGCGACAACAGGAGACCCAACGTTCGAGCGCATGAACCGCGTGCATATAAACACACTTGAGGGTATGCCGATTTTCTTACCTTTATTGTGGCTATTCGCCAGCTATCACAGCGATGCAATTGCTGCTGGTTTAGGTCTTGTTTGGGTTGTGGGGCGGATCATGTTCATGATCGGCTACACGCAAGAAGCCGGTAAACGTAGCGGCGGCTTTCAAGTCCAGTTTTTGGCTGTCGTGATCTTGCTTGTGGGTACAATTGTTGGTGCCGTTCAGGCGCTGTTATACTAAACTTAAACGGCAAGTAGGAGAATGAAGATGCTGAGCGCAACTAAGATTGCGGGCTTAGGGCTCGTTGCGATTACTGTTGGTGGTGTGGCATTCGCGCTTTTTACTCAAACAGCGACAGCACAGCCAAGGGTCACGGCGAAAGCGCCTCCCCTTGTGGCGGCGCAAGCGCAATCATCGACCCAATTCGAGGGCCTAATGGGTGGACGAATTGATCTGGCCGAGTATCGCGGAAAAGTTGTTTTGGTTGTCAACACCGCCTCACAATGCGGTTTTACAGGCCAGTATAGCGGTTTGGAGCGTCTATATAGAGCAAGAAGCCGCGACGGTCTTGTCATCGTCGGGGTACCGTCGAACGATTTTGGTGGTCAAGAACCTGGTAGTGCTGGCGAGATTAAGAAGTTTTGCGAGCTTAATTATGGCGTGACATTTCCGATGACTGCCAAGAATGTGGTTCGCGGTCCAAATGCTCACCCGTTTTTCCGTAACGCCCTAGCTAGGCTGGGGCGCAGCGCTGAACCCGCTTGGAACTTTCATAAGATTCTCGTCGGCAAGAATGGTCAACCCGTGACAGCTTTTGCATCTGGCATCACACCCGACGCACCTGAATTGACGCGGGCGATTAATACAGCTTTAGCTGTCCGATAAATAATAGGAACAGGCCAACATGACTGACCACTCAGCTCTCATCGCTACAATAGACGCTGCATGGGAAGACCGCGCCTCTGTTACTTTGCAAACCCAAGGCGATGTCCGCAATGGTGTAGCTTATGCGCTCAGCCTGCTGGACAGTGGGGCAGTACGGGTGGCAACTCGAGGTGCGAACGGTATTTGGGAGACGCACCAGTGGCTGAAAAAGGCTGTGCTGTTGTCATTTCGTCTCAATGACAACAAGTTGATTGATTCGAATTCTCGCTTCGGTACTAGCCAAGATGCAGGGCGAGCTTATGATAAAGTACCACTTAAAACAGCGACTTGGAGCGAGTCAAATTTCAAGGAAGCCGGTTTTCGGATGGTGCATGGTGCCGTTGTGCGCGCCGGCAGTTTCATCTCAAAAGGGGCTGTTTTGATGCCTAGCTTTGTCAATATTGGCGCTTACGTGGGCGAGAATACGATGATTGACACGTGGGCGACTGTCGGATCATGTGCGCAAATCGGAGCCAATGTTCATATTAGCGGCGGAACCGGCATTGGCGGCGTGTTGGAGCCTTTACAGGCTGGACCAGTTATCATTGAGGACAATGTGTTTGTCGGTGCACGCTCAGAAGTCGCCGAGGGTGTCATTGTGCGTGAAGGTGCGGTGATTTCGATGGGCGTTTTCATTGGCGCATCCACCAAGATCATTGATCGTGCGACAGGCACTGTTTACCGAGGCGAAGTGCCCTCATATGCCGTTGTCGTACCGGGATCTTTGCCAGACCCCAAGGGTGGGCCGAGCCTATCGTGCGCTGTCATAGTCAAGACTGTTGACGCCCAGACACGTTCAAAAACTGGTATTAATGAGTTGTTGCGGGACTAAGAGATGAATTTCAGCGATCAGCCAGACGGTCACCATCTCGCGCAAATCAATGTCGGCCAAGCGCGTCATCAGATGGATGATGCGCGCATGATTGGTTTCACCAGTCGCATTGAAGCGATCAATGCAATTGCAGATCGTGCACAGGGTTTTGTTTGGCGCTTGCAAAGCGAAAGCGGCAATGCGTTAGACATCATCGTGACGGACGATCCGTTGTTTAACATCAATATCAGCGTTTGGGAAAACCTTGACGCGTTAGAAAACTTTGTTTGGAAGACAGCGCACGCCAAAGTTTATGCTGGAAAAGTAGCTTGGTTTGAACACCAGGATGTCGCGATCACAGCCTTTTGGTGGGTGCCGATAGGGTATCAACCGTCGCCAAATGAAGGGCTTGAACGGCTTCAGTCTTTGCGCGATTGCGGCCCCAGCGCGACCAGTTTTGGTTGGGAAAGCCTGCCTAACGTCAGGCTGTGGCAGGAAAGCCGCTGCGGATGAACACTTTGCGGATTGGCATATTAGGCGCAGCGCGAATCGCAAAACCTGCTTTAATTGACCCTGCTGCAGATAATGAGCACGTGGAAATCGTCGCAATTGGGGCTTCAAGTCTTGACCGCGCGCGCGAATATGCCGTCACGCATAATATCCCCCAGGCAGGAACCTACGACGAAATTCTCGCCCGAGATGATGTCGATATGGTCTACATCGCTTTGCCGCCTAATGCGCACGCGCATTGGACGATTAAAGCCCTCGAAGCCGGCAAGCACGTGTTTCTGGAAAAACCTGCAACTACTAATCTTGAAGAGGCCAAGATTATTGTTGACACCGCACATCGTTTCAAACGTCGGTTGATCGAAGCCTTTCACTATCGCTGGCATCCATTGTTCAACCGCGCTGTCGAAATCGTGCGGGCAGGGGAGTTGGGTGAGCTTTTGACGGGTACGGCAGAGTTTAGCGCGCCGATCCCGCGAAATGCCACTGAGTTTCGTTGGCGATCAGACTTGGGTGGTGGTGCTTTGGCGGACCTTGGATGCTATCCTGTGCATTGGCTCCGGCATCTGGCGGGTGCAGAGCCTGTTGTTAGCAACGCTTGTCAAGATTTGAATGAAGACGGCGTGGATATCCGCAGCAGTGCCGATTTGAATTTTCCCGGCGGCTTTGTGGGCAAAATGATGACGGACATGGAGCCGCCACACGGGCAAAGGCGTGCGTCTGTTGAACTGGTTGGCACCGAAGCCAGTATGATGCTGATCAATCCCATTGCGCCTCAATATGGTGCCGAACTCATCCTTATCAAAAATGGTGTCGAAACACGGGAAACCTTTACCAAGCGATCTACTTTCGCGTTTCAACTTGAAGGCGTCGTCAATGCTGTGCTGGGTGGAACAGCTATTTTAACCGAAAATGCCGATATCATTGGCAATGCCGCAACCATGAACTCGATCCGGGCTTAGCCTGTTGTAAGGCTTGCGAAATGGTATCAATGCACGCCTTTTATGCCTTTAGGACTGGCCATGAAAGGTAGGGGCGCGACTGGTATATCGTCCTCTATGAGAGACGCGATTTCCTTGCCAGTGGCTTCACCATAAATTGGCCTTTCCTCGGTTTCGCCCTCGTGCATAGCGCGAACTTCGCGTGCAAATGTATCACCGACATAATCGTGTGACTTCTCGACACGTTCTTTGAGTTGCGCAAACATTGCCTTAAGCGGCTCGGGCATTGTCAGGTCTGGCATTTCGGTCGCGACAGGCAGCGTTGGTAAATTCGCATCAATTTCAGCCTTGGCGGGCTGTTGGCTTTGTTGTTTTGACGTTACAACGGATGGTGCCATTGGGGCCTTCTGCACTGATTTTGTGCCGCAATACGGACATTCTACCAGGCCGCGCGCCGATTGGTCATCATATCCTGATATTGAGGGAAACCAAGCATCCCAATTATGCTCAGCTTCGCAATGCAAAGCGTATTTGATCATGGCTTGCTGTAAAGCCTCGCATTGCGCAAATTGGGGATTTTCGCGCGAGCTTCCTCGACCTTGCTCAATTTAAGGCCAGCTATCAAAACACCAGGTTCATCGTGATCAAGTTCGGCAAATATCTCGCCCCAAGGGTCCACAATCAAGCTGTGGCCAAATGTGGAGCGCCCGTCCTCGTGACGCCCACCTTGCGCCGGAGCGACGATGAAACAGCCCGTTTCAATGGCGCGGGCGCGCAACAAAGCATGCCAATGGGCTTTGCCTGTTGGTGCCGTAAACGCAGCTGGAACCGCAATCACGTGTGCCCCTGCCTGCGCGAGGTCCGCATAAAGGTGGGGGAAACGCACATCATAGCAAATGCTGAGCCCCAATTTACAAGCGCCGATATCAGCGACAACAGCCTTGTCGCCGGGCTCATAGGCGTCGCTCTCCCGATATTCCTGACCGGCGCCCAGATTGACATCAAACAAATGGATCTTGTCATAGTGCGCAATGAGTGCACCGTCGGGACCAAACAGCAACGAACGATTGGCGGCCTTACCCGAACGCCGACGCAAAAGGGCTGAGCCCACCAGCAATGTGATGGAGAACGTTTTGGCTTGTTCACTATACCAAGCAAGCGCGTCTGGGTCGTCTTCATACATCGCGTCTTCGTCAAAGCGTTCGCGGTCGCGCTGTAAGATGTTGGTGCCTTCTGGCGTTGCCACCAATGATGCTCCACTTTTTGCCGCCCGCTCCAATAATGGCGCCAGCTGCTCCCGCGCTGCCGTGAGGCGAGCTTGAGTGCGCAATTGTATGAGTGCAACTTTCAGCAAGTTAAGCGGCCAACATGGCGTCAAGTTCACCCTTGGCGTTGAGCGCCATTAGGTCATCACAACCGCCAATATGCTGCCCCGCAATAAAGATTTGAGGAAAGGTGTTGCGACCGGAAAGTTCATTCATCTTGGCTCTCACATCGGGTTTTGAAGCCGCTTCAATGTTTGTAACATTGGCTCCTTTGGTCGCTAGCAAAGCCAAAGCACGCTCGCAAAAAGGGCAATAGACTTTGGTGTAGATTGTTACATTGGCCATTCGGTTTTGTGTCCTTTTAGATTGTGTCAATAAGGCGCATATAGGCAATCAGCCCGCAATTGGGAGAGGCCATTATGCCAATGAATGAGACTGCCACACAAAGCGATTCAGACAAAGTCCATAAGCTCGGCGTTGCACTACTTGAAGAGGGTGGTTTTGCTAGACTTTCAAAAGCAGACCAGCAGCTTGTCTGCTCGATTGCTCACCGTGTTCATGCCACGATGGATGCCAACGAGACGTTTGACGCCCAATCAACCTTTGGCGAACGACTGGCGGACCGTGTAGCGGAAGTTGGCGGCTCCTGGCGATTTGTGATTGCGTTTGGTGTGTTCTTAATGGTTTGGGCAGCGTTAAATCTTGTCATATTGCACGGACAAAATCGATTTGACCCCTATCCGTTTATCTTCTTGAATCTGATTTTGTCGATGCTGGCGGCAATCCAAGCACCGATCATTATGATGGCGCAAAATCGCCTGTCAGACAAAGATCGCGTCAGTGCACGACTGGATTATGAGGTGAACGTGAAAGCAGAAAGTGAAGTTGCGTGGTTACATAGAAGGCTTGACCGGATCGAGACGTTGCTGGAAGCAAAGAAGGCGGACAGTTAATGCGCGTTGTATCTGGCCGCTGGAAGGGCAAGGCGCTAGTCGCGCCGATAGGGGCAACGACAAGACCGACGTCAGACCGCGCGCGCCAAGCGGTTTTCAACATCCTTGAACACGCACCTTGGTCGACGGGGTTAGCTGGTGCTCGTGTGCTGGATATGTTTGCTGGCACAGGCGCATTGGGCCTTGAGGCACTGTCACGTGGAGCCGTATCTTGCCTTTTCCTTGATACAGATCCCGCCGCGAGAGCTGCGTTAGCCAGCAATATCGAGGCCTGTTCAGCACAAGGCATCACGCGTGTATGGAAACGCGATGCGGGATGCCTCGAACAAATGCCCGCAAGCGCCAACGGCCCATTTGATTTGGTCTTTGTCGATCCACCTTACGACAAAGGGCTAGATGTTGCTGCTTTGGTTGGGGTCAGTCGGGGCTGGCTGGCACAGGGTGGCGTCATTGTGCTGGAGCGTGGGCGCAGTGAGGCGCCGCTGACTAGCACAGATTTTACAATTTTAGATTCACGCGATTATGGCGCGGCCACGGTCGTATTTTTGAAAGCGACCATCAAATGATAGCCTCGGACTGATTTATATTTCCGTTAAAGAAGAAGATAATCGGTAAAATTTGATGCTGAGCTTTTATGATATCGAAGTGCTCCCAAGATATGATGCTATCCCAATGACCCAATTTTTTCCACGTACTTATCCCAAATATGATAACATCAGAATGCGATCTCAGGCCAGCCGTCGTGGTCGGTCATTTCTAAGTCGTGTGATTTCTAGGGTCGTATGGATATTAGGATGTGGCGTGGCGGGCATGGCTGCCATCGCGGTGACGCATGTCTCAGATAATAGCAATTCTGCCTCGTTTACCCAAAGTGTATCTGAGCAAGCCAGTATAATTTCCCAGCAACCCGCGACGACTGACGTTGCCTCATTTCTTGATACGCGGACACGATCACCAAAGGCGGGGGATAAGTGGGGCGGGTGCAACGACGCGCGCGCAATGGGAACCGCGCCAATTTATGCTGGTGAGCCAGGATACGACGTAAAAATGGACGGCGATGGGGATGGTATAGCTTGTGAACCGCACTATTAGCGCGTTTTTCGCCAAGCTGGGCGAAATTAGGTCGCTCTAACACTTTAATTGAGAGCGTTGTTTTACCGAACAATTGCTTCCAATTGATCGTAACATGCCCCACCGTGAATTATGCCGCCCGATCCTGGCGACCATCACCACGCGGACGACGCGCGGAAGCCAGAATTTTATCAAGTGCTGCAACCGCTTTATCTGTCATCGTCTCAACAATCTCGATATCCAAATATAAATCACCGGCCGGACGTTTGTCGCGGGCAGGCAAACCACGACCAGCAACCATCAAACGATCACCTTCTTGGGTGTTCTTTGGCACAGTCAAACGCAAGCGCCCAACAGGGGTATCAATTTCGGCAGGCCCGCCAATTTTGGCATGAGATGCTGACAGACGTAGAATTGTGACGAGGTGACTGCCGTCCGTATCAAATCCATCGCTCTCATCGACACGAACGACGCAAGCAACATCTGTTTTGCCAATTCGAGTGATAATGCGGTCCCCTGAGCGGGCACCTGCTGGCACGCGAACACTTGCTTTTCCAAGCGGGCATGAACCGCGCACCGCGCCGCCTCTGGCAGCCGTCCAAACAGAAACTACCAAATCAATCTCGGTCATGCGCCCGGCACGTGGGCTGCCCGTCGCAATGATATCCGCAGACGCCGCACCAGCCGTAATAACACGGTAAGCCTCACGCGCTGCTTCGAAACGTTGCCTTGCAAGCGGGTCAGAGTTCACATCGGGGTGGCAGATTTTTGCCACAGCGTGAAAAGCAGCTTTCGCTGAACGAGGATCGGCGTCGGGGTGAAGCCCCAGAATGGCGTAAGGTGAAGACATAAAGCGACGTGTGAGCCAACTTGGTTAGCGAGTGGTAAATCTAAAATGCTCACGGCATCAATTTCTGCACTTTGTGACATCTTTTTTCAGGCAAACTCTGTCACATCAACTTTGGGCGGTATCAAAGGTTGGATACTGGCTCCAAGCGCGCTAAGTGTGGGGCATGGCAAGCAATGAACTCATCCCGCCCAGTCCCACCGAAATCGAATATCGAGACAGTCAAATGTCTAGTCTTGGGGACGATGTTGACGAAATAGACGACTTGTTAGAGCCGTTTCACTTATTCGCAAAGTGGTTAGAACTGGCCCGAAAAAGTGAGCTAAATGATCCCAATGCCATGGCGTTGGCCACCGCGGATACCGATGGGATGCCGGATGTTCGGATGGTTTTGTTAAAAGACTTGGATGACAGTGGCTTTGTTTTCTATACAAATTTGCAAAGCTCCAAGGGCAATCAATTGCGAGAGAACCCTCAGGCTGCTTTGTGTTTTCATTGGAAGAGTTTGCGTCGACAAATTCGGATACGCGGCCTTATTTCACCAGTTTCAAATGAAGAGGCCGATACATATTTTGCGTCGCGGGCGCGCGACAGTAAAATTGGTGCTTGGTCGAGTGCGCAATCGCGTCCGCTAGAAGACCGCTTTGCACTTGAAAAAAGTGTCGCCGCTTATGCGTTGAAATTTGGCGTTGGAAATGTGCCAAGGCCTGACTTTTGGTCGGGCTTTCGCTTAACCCCGCTGCGCATTGAATTTTGGCGTGACAAACCCTTTCGCCTCCATGATCGGCAGGTATTTGAGCGCCTCCAAGTAGATGCACCATGGGCCAAATCTAAGTTGTATCCGTAATTTCGTTGGATGAGCTTAAGGAATTATTTCGCATGACAATTCGCTCAGAACAAAAATGCTTTTTGGTGACGGGAGCTTCGACTGGTATTGGTCGGGCGATTGCTGATACACTGGTGGGGCAGGGGCATTTCGTGTTTGCGTCTGTGCGAAAACCAAACGATGGGGAGGCCATCGCGACAGCCTATGGTGACAGCGGGCTACCAGTTTATTTTGATGTGAGTGATCAAGCCGGGATTGACGCCGCAGTTGCGCTAATTTCCGCCAAACTCGACGGACGAACTCTTTCCGGCCTCGTTAATAATGCCGGTGTTGCGCTCCCCGGGCCTGCACTTCTTCAGCCAATGTCTGAGATTGAGCGGGTTTTGAATATCAACTTCATGGGTGCTGTGCGTTGTTGCCGAGCTTTTGCGCCTTTGTTGGGCGCAGACCCGCTTCGGTCAGGGGCAAAAGGGCGGATCGTCAACATTACGTCGGTTTCAGGCAAGTTTGGATATCCGTTCACGGCGGCCTATGTCGCGTCAAAACACGCCGTCGAAGGCTATTCCGATAGTTTGCGGCGCGAACTTATGCTTGTGGGGATTGACGTTATTGTGGTTGGACCTGGAGCGGTAAAGACGCCAATCTGGCAAAAAGGTG
>JAYSRI010000324.1:0-3455 GCA_043721175.1 Alphaproteobacteria bacterium | reverse complement strand
GCTTGAAAGTTAGTAACGCGAAAGACAACGGCGCTGTCTATAATATTGCTCAACAATTGCGTTCGGAGCATTCCGCGTATGATGCTGTGGCATCAAGTTTGAACCGAGCTTCCTCAATCGCAGACGTTGCTTTGGCTGCTGGCGAGCAAATCTCTGACATTTTCATGCAAATGCGCCAAAAAGCAGTCGCTGCCTCTGACACCTCAGCCAGCGTTGTTTCACGTGCTGCTTACAATCAGGAATTTTTGTCGCTGAGAGATCAAGTTAATCAAGTCATTCAAAGCGCTGTTTTCGATGGCGGTAACATGCTGGATGGAAAAGCAGACCCGATCATCCCAACGCTTAACAACAAATACACGTTCTTGGGCAATACGACTGGCACTTTGACCCTTGACCTTCCGATAACTGACTTTCGTCTTTTGAGCACGACAACCCCGTCAGTATCCCCTGCCGTGCCATATGCCGCTAATCAAGTTCAACTGGAAGCGACTTCTACGATTAACACAGCCGCCGATGCCGCCGACGTGCGCGAGCGCATTGCCGCCTCACTCGTGTTCGTCAACGCCGAGCTCGGCCGTTTGGGGGCAGCCACAAAGCGTGTGGAAAGCCACAATATCTTTGTTTCTAAACTGCAAGACTCGATAAAAGGCGGCATTGGTAACTTGGTTGACGCAGACTTGGCCGTTGAATCTGCCCGACTACAAGCAACCCAAGTCAAGCAACAATTGGGCACACAAGCTCTGTCTATTGCCAACCAATCGCCCCAGAGCTTGTTGACGCTGTTCCGGAACTAAACCGATAAGCTAGTTCACAACAATCCCTTTGGGTGGCCCGTCACTTTCACCTGAAAAGCCATTAAAGCTGAGATCGTCAGCGCCCGCCAACGCGCTGACGACCACGGTTTCACCGTCCAAAATCGAACCCGCCAAGATCAAACGTGCAAGCGGGTCTTGGATTTTCTTTTGGATAACGCGTTTGAGTGGCCGTGCGCCATACATAGGATCATATCCACGCTCGGCAATCCAAGTGCGCGCCGCTTCATCCAAAGTGATTTTGATATCGCGTGATGCCAGAAGCGCTTCCAGCCGTTTGAGTTGGATTGGTACGATCGCATCAATTTGCGCTCGGCCCAGTCTGCGAAACAAGATGATCTCGTCAATCCGGTTGATAAACTCGGGCCGGAAATTGGACCGGACAGCGTCCATGACTTGGGGTCGAACAAGCTCGACATCCTCGCCGTCTTGTTGCTCGGCCAAATAGCTAGAGCCAAGATTGGATGTCATCACGATGATCACGTTCTTAAAGTCGACCGTTCGGCCTTGTCCGTCAGTCAGGCGACCGTCATCAAGCACTTGCAAAAGCACATTGAAAACGTCGGGATGGGCTTTTTCAATTTCATCGAACAACACGACTTGATAGGGCCTGCGCCGCACGGCCTCGGTTAAAGCACCCCCTTCTTCATAGCCGACATAGCCTGGAGGTGCGCCAATTAAGCGGCTGACGGAGTGCTTCTCCATATATTCGGACATATCCATCCGCGTCACGGCACTATCGTCGTCGAACAAAAATTCTGCCAGCGCCTTGGTCAATTCAGTTTTGCCCACTCCCGTTGGCCCGAGGAACAAGAATGAGCCAATCGGTTTGCCGGGGTCTTGCAAACCTGCGCGTGAGCGGCGAACAGCGTCCGAAACCGCATTGAGGGCTTCTTCTTGCCCAACCACGCGCCCACGCAACTGCTCTTCCATCCGAAGCAATTTTTCACGGTCGCTGGCCATCATTTTGTCAACTGGGATGCCCGTCCAACGGCTGACGACAGCGGCGATTTGCTCGCTATCGACAACCTCGTGAACCATGCTGTCTTCGCTGCCTTCACTAGCTTTTAGCGCTGTTTCTAACTTTGGGATGGAACCATATTGAAGTTCACCGGCTTTGGCATAGTCGCCGCGCCGCGTGGCCTCGGCCAGCTCTTGATTGGCCTTTTCTAGCTCTTCTTTGAGTTTGGTTGCATCGGCCAGTTTTGCTTTATCATTGCGCCAGCTTTCTGCCATCGAAGCAGATTTTAAGTCTAAAGTCTCGATTTCGTTTTCCAGCCGTTCGAGCCGATCGCGTGACGCGGCATCCTTTTCCTTGCCCAAGGCTGACGCTTCGATCTTGAGCTGCATCAAGCGGCGGTCAATTTCGTCGAGCTCTTCGGGCTTGCTATCGACTTGCATCCGAAGGCGCGCACTGGCTTCATCCATCAAGTCGATGGCTTTGTCGGGCAGGAAGCGGTCGGCGATATAGCGTTGGGAGAGTGTCGCTGCGGCCACAATGGCAGCGTCGGAGATGCGAACGCCGTGGTGTACCTCATACTTTTCCTTTAAGCCACGCAGGATCGAGATTGTGTCCTCAACTGTCGGTTCTCCAGCAAAGACAGGTTGAAAGCGACGGGCAAGGGCGGGATCTTTTTCGACGTGTTTGCGGTATTCGTCCAAAGTGGTTGCGCCAATGCAATGCAACTCACCGCGCGATAAGGCAGGCTTGAGCAAGTTTGAAGCATCCATGGATCCCTCGGATTTGCCAGCGCCGACCAGCGTGTGCATTTCGTCGATGAATAAGATGATGCCGCCGTCAGCCGATTGCACCTCTGACAAAACAGCCTTCAGCCGCTCTTCAAATTCGCCGCGAAATTTAGCGCCAGCAATCAAGGCACCCATATCGAGGCTCAGTAATTTTTTGTCTTTAAGGCCTTCTGGCACATCTCCGTTGATGATGCGTTGAGCAAGACCTTCGACGATGGCGGTCTTGCCGACACCAGGTTCGCCAATCACAACAGGATTATTTTTCGTGCGACGTGATAGCACTTGGATGCATCGACGAATTTCTTCATCGCGGCCAATAACGGGGTCCAGCTTGCCGTCTTTGGCGGCTTGGGTCAGGTCTCGCGCGTATTTTTTAAGTGCCTCATAATTGTCTTCAGCACCTGCGCTATCGGCGGTACGGCCGGCGCGCATCATACCAATCGCGGCATTCAGAGAGGTCGGTGTGACGCCTGCCGCTTTGAGTGCATCGGCGGCTTTGGTTGCGCGCGCTGTCGAGATTGCTAGCAATATCCATTCAGCCGCAACAAAGCTGTCACCCGCCTTGGTGGCCGCATCCTCCGCCCCCTGAATGATGCGTGCCGTTTCGGGGTTCATATACATCTTATCCCCACCTCCTTCGACAGCAGGGATTCCCGCAACAGCCACATCGGTTGCCAGCTTGGCCTCATCAGGGCGCCCACCAGCCGACCGGATCAAGCCCGCCGCCAATTGCTTGTCGTCATCCAGCAAGGCTTTGAGCAAATGCTCGGGTGTGAAGTATTGATGTTTGCGCTTCAGCGCTTCCATCTGGCCGGATTGCACAATCGCTCTGGCGCGCTCAGTAAATTTATCGAGGTTCATGTCAGGATTGCCCCAAAAGAGTAAAGTTGTTGT
>JAYSRI010000323.1:0-9080 GCA_043721175.1 Alphaproteobacteria bacterium | reverse complement strand
GCGTCGTGCGTCGATGCAATATGGCGGTTCCGAACGAAGGCGATACCATGACCATGCTGGTCGCCCATGGCGAACGAGGGCTGCAAATTCTCGATGTCACTGGCTTTGAGCCGATTGAACGCCCAGTCCCAGACGATATTGATAGTTTTGTTAAAGTGGTCGTGCGCTGGTTTAACCGTGCCAAAGGATACGGATTCATTTCTGTTATGGGCAAAGAAAATGATGATGACGCTGAGGATATATTCTTGCATGTTGCCACGTTGCGCCGCGCGGGAATTGAAACCGTCGAAGAAGGCGATTTTTTGCGTGCCCGCATCGAAGTTGGCCCGAAGGGAACGATTGCAACGGCAGTCTATCGCTAGCATTTCGGGCTTGGCGGTTTGACGTTTGGGAGGTAACAGTATGGTATGAAAATTCGATATCACGTTTGCACCTTGCTCCTTTGTCTCGCTCCTTTTGCGAGCACGCCTGCACATACACAACCCGAAACGATCACGGCCCCTCAGTCTGGCCTGCGTGTTGAGCGTTTAGAGATAGCGACGCCGCGTGGGGTCCGCACCATGCGGGTGGAAATGGCAGATACACCGCGCTCTCGCGAAATCGGCATGATGTGGCGAACGAACGTACCACGCGGAACGGGCATGTTGTTTGACTTCAAAGCGCCCCAGCCGGTCTATTTCTGGATGGAGAATACGTTGTCGAGCCTTGATATTATCTTCATCCGCAGTGACGGGGTCATTGCTAACATCGCCGCAAACGCAACGCCTTTGTCGCGCCAAGTCATTCCTTCAACAGGCGCAATTTTGGGCGTGTTGGAAATTGGACCCGGCGAGGCGCGCCGTCTGGGTATCGTCGCAGGGCAAAAGGTCAGGCATTCCATGTTTCGAACAAATGCAGCTGCAACGCGATAAGGTCAGTTAAGCCTGCCCTTTGTTCTTGCATCCTAGTATGGCTAAAGGCTATATGCCCGCCTCTCGGGGAGTGGCGCAGTTTGGTAGCGCATCTGGTTTGGGACCAGAGGGTCGCAGGTTCGAATCCTGTCTCCCCGACCATCGTTCATATAAGACAGCTAGTAACGCTTGCCCTTCGGGCCAAAAGTGAGCCATGAATTCGGGTAGGAATTGGGGTAATAATGAGCTTTGCACGCATTTTCCGTCCGGCCAAAAGTGCAATGCAATCAGGCCGCGCCAATTATAATACCTGGTGCTTGGAAGTTGAAAGTGAGGCTGTGCGGACAATCGACCCGCTGATGGGCTGGACGTCCAGTGCCGACACGCAAGGCCAGGTCAGGCTGACATTTGACAGTCGTGAAGACGCAATTGCCTATGCGCAAAAAAATGGCTTGGCTTTTCAAGTCACTGATACCAAAGACGCCAAGCGAATTCCGCGCGCCTATTCCGATAACTTTGCAACCAATCGCCGTCAGCCTTGGTCACATTGATCCGAGATAACTGCTAAGGCCATGCCAAAACTTCGAGTCTATGTTGGCGCAGCAGTTCATCCTGCAACATTGGGCAGACGCGCTGGCCCAACTTAGCTACTGTCAAATTATCCGGCCCAATAGCTCAGCAGGATAGAGCATCCGCCTTCTAAGCGGACGGTCGCAGGTTCGAGCCCTGCTTGGGTCGCCAGATTTACAGCCGCGATGTTCACACTAAATCTCCGATATTAACGCCGGCGCTATTGCGAACCGTCACGCAAACTTCGCAGGCCCCACATATGGCTGACATACATCAAGGCAATTCTTGCTCTGTTCAATCAAGAGGAGAAGACGCATGATGAACGATCAAGATGGAGTCGCACACGACGTAGAAGATGAAGCAGAACATGTCGAAGCTGAAGTCGTTGAAGCTGATATCGCTCACGATGACCTCGATGAAGATGATAGCGAAGATGAGGACGAAGAAGACTGAGTTAAGTTTACCAACAGCCTGACGCGCGAACTAAAAAGGGTCCCATACGACTGATATGGGACCCGATTTAGTCGAATAAACGCTGCCAACAAAAGCTGGCAGTTTGACCTAAGTCAAACTCAAGCCCCGATCTTTCAGCAAAGCATCGACGCCCGGTGCACGGCCTCTAAACTTGATGTAATTGTCCATTGGGTCGGCCTGACCGCCGCTCGCGAAGATGAACTCCTTTAGCTTGGCTGAGGTGCGGGGATCGTAGACATTACCTGCTTCGACAAAGGCCTGGAACGCATCGCATTCCAGCACGGCAGCCCAGATATAGCTGTAATAGCCCGCCGCATAACCGCCCTCAAACGTGTGCTTGAAATAGCCCGGACGATAGCGCACGACCAGTTCAGGGATGTTACCAAGTCCGTCAATGATCTCCTTTTCCCACGCGTCTACATTGGTTGGGGCAGGGGTTTCGATCATGTGCATCTTCATGTCCATGATGGCGGCAAGCATAAACTCGCTTGTCGCCCAACCTTGATTGAAGTTTTTAGCGGCAATGACTTTATCGACCAGAGGCTGGGGAATAATTGCACCTGTCGCGTGATGCTTGGCAAAACGGCTGAGGATTTCGGGCGTCGTTACCCAATGCTCCATCAGCTGGCTCGGAAACTCCACGAAGTCGCGTAGCACATTTGTACCCGACTGGCTGGGATAGGTCACATTGGACAACATGCCGTGAAGTGCGTGTCCAAATTCGTGGAACAATGTCTGAACGTCATCAAGGCTGAGCAAATTTGGCTGGCCTACTGGTGCTTTGGCGTAGTTGCAGACGTTGTAGACAATGGGTTTGATGTCACCGATCAAGCGTTGCTGATCGCGGAACGAGGACATCCACGCGCCAGATTGCTTGGATTGACGAGCGAAGAAATCGCCATACCACAAAGCCATTGGGTTCCCATTAGGGTCGAGCACTTCATACGTAACAACTTCTGGATGCCAAATTGGTGCAGTAGCGATTTTTCGGAACGAGATGCCAAACAACTTGTTGGCGTTCCAGTGAATGGCTTCGATCATATTATTTAGCTCAAGATAAGGCTTTGTTTCGTCCTCGTTGACGTCATATTCTGCCTTGCGGACTTTCTCGGCATAATGCCACCAATCCCAAGACTTTATATCACCGGACAAACCCTCAGTCGCTGCCAAGGCTTGCAACTTCTCCCGTTCCCGCTTGGTGCTGGCGATGGAAGTGCGCCACACGCCCGTCATCATTTCCATAGCCGCTTCAGGTGTTTTGGCCATTTTATTGTCAAGCTGGAAATGCGCGAAGCTCTTGAAGCCCAAAATCTTGGCTCGCTCGTTGCGCAGGTTAACGATTTCGGTGATGAGAGGGCGATTGTCAGTCGCTCCAGCGACACTGCCAACCGCCATCCAGCCTTTTTGGACTGCTTCACGCAGATCGCGGCGGGTCGACATCGTGAGGAACGGCTCAAAGCTGGAGCGCGTCAATGTAACAATGCCGAGTGCATTGATTTTGCGTTCTTTGGCAGCAGCACTAGCCGCAGCTTTGAAACTATCCGACAGGCCAGCCATGTCGGCTTCAGTTTTGAGTTCAAGTGCGTAGCCTGCTTGACCTGCTAACACGTTTTGACCGAATTTGACTTGCAGGCCTGACAAGCGTGCATCAATCGCCGCAATACGGGTCTTTTGCGTAGCGTTTAACAAAGCGCCGTCACGGACAAAGCCATTGTAAGAGAGGGTCAATAGACGCAATTGCTCTGGGCGCAGGGCAAAGCTGGCGCGTTGATCGTAGAGCGCCTTAACGCGGGCAAACAAAGCCGCATCTTGACTAATTGCGCTTGAGTGCGCCGATAGTTTCGCCGACAATGGTCCCTCAAGGCGCTGAACGGCAGGCGTGGACAGCATGCCCGATAGATTGAAAAATACAGTCGTAGCCTTGTTCAAATCCTGACCGGCGCTCTCCATGGCTTCGATGACATTGGCAAATGTGACAGGCGCTTTATTGGCGCCAATCGCGGTCATTTCGGCGCGGTGCTTTGCCATGCCAGCGTCGATAGCGGGCGTAAAATCTGTGCTACGAATTTGGGCAAACGGTGGTGCGCCCCACGGCGTATTCCATTGTTGCACCAACGGGTTAACTCGCGCGGTGCGGCGAGCAGTTGCAGCAATGGCAGGTTCAATTTGGGTCAATGTCAAAGCAGCTGCGCTCCCGGCAATAAAGGCTCTACGTTCCATGTTGGCGTTTCCTAGTCTAGTCAGCTTGTTGTCGTTTGAGGGTGCCCAAACAATAGTGTCGCGATCACGTTTAAGTGTCCATGCACTGATTGGCGAGCATGTGTTGCAGATTCAGATGTGCGACATACTAGCCGCGCGAAAAAACGCGGACTTGGCCGCTTGCGGGGTCTGTCGCTACACAGCGTTGACTTGCTGTTGGCATCTTCAAGCAAACCACTGGTGCATTACTGGCGCGGATTGCTTCGTAAGTCTCACGCGTGAATTCGGTATGGGTTGGGGCAGGGCCTGTGGCGGGCCATTCTGGGTAAGCTGCAGCGCGGACGGCATTGGTTGGCAATAATTCAGTGAGCTTGCTTTTTACTACTTCAGCACTGGCATCAGCGCTAATTCCAAAGTCACGAGCTGGTGCTTGTAAAGAATAAAGCGCCGCGCCTTCTGGCGTTTCAAGCATAATACGAACAACGCCCGACCCACAATTAGGGCCAATTGCAGTGGCCGTAATCTTGTCCATTTTAGTCCATGATCGCACGGGCGCGTTGTGCGACACGCGGATGTTGCAATCACTTTGGCTGGTACCGCTCGCGATCGCTGCATCGGACTCCAAGCGCGCTGTGATTGGCGCAACGGCGGCAACGGCTTGCCCTGGCGGGGTAGCAGGCGGCAAGGGGGCCGCAATTGTAGGTGGTGGTGCATTAAGGCTGGGGTCTGTCCCAAGTGCGGCATCTGGATCGCCAAGGGGATTATCCATGCCGGTTGGACCCATGATCGCATTGGTTGGTGCACTGACGGCGGCGCTATCGTGGCTGAGTACAAATCGACCGACAACAACGCCCAAACCAAATACAGCAGCGACTGCCAAGACCCCGCCCGACACAACAATGGCTCTCATCCCAGACTCCCCAGCCAAACTCATTTCAGAGCCATGCCAAACTCAGCGCGTTTTAATGAATAGTGCGCGCAGATAACCAATCATACTAATATTACCAGTGCGGCAAAATCGGGGCACTTGCTGCTTGGTTATTTGTCTTTAGTTGGTTCTCCTTGAATCAATTACGCCTGCATCATTCCAAGTTCAGCAGGCGCTGATTGCAAGGCACGCGTCGTTGCCAAGTAGCCCGCCTCAACAGCACGATCAAACGCTTTCCAGTCGCGCAGTTCAACGCCTTCCAATTCAGGAACAATCAAGAAGTCAGCCCCAACAGACTTGTCGCGCAGAGCGGCGTTGGCGGTTGCGGATCGCATCAATAGCTCCGCAATGGGGGGCGCACTTTTGAAGCCGCGTTGCAAGACCCATTGCACGAAGTTCGGTGGCGATACAAAATCTGAAGCGTTCAGTGTGTGTTGCTGTGCAACATCCACGCCGATATTAAAGCCGCGATGGCGATCACACATGGTGTTGATTGGGAAGTTATCCAAAACGGCACCGTCAACAAACACATCTCCGCCTTGAACAACAGGGGGAAGAATGCCTGGAAGCGCAATTGAAGCGCGCAAGCTATCCACCAGTCCGCCCCAGTCATGCACTTTGGGCGTCCTTGCCGTCAGATTTGTTGAGACACAAAAAAAGGGTAGTCGCAAATCCTCAATTTGGGTGTCACCAAAGTTATGCGCCAATCGCCGGTCAACTTTTCGGCCTTTGGTAAGCGCAACTACTGGCAGAACGAAGTCATCAAGTGGGCTGTTGGCGACAAAGGCGTCCCAGATGCGCCGTTCAATTTCATTATCATCCCAGCCCATCGCAACGCATGCTGCGATAACGCCCCCCATTGATGTGCCACCAACAAAATCAAAGTGACAACGAGCTTCGCGCAATGCCCGTATTGCGCCGATATGTGCATAGGCGCGCGCGCCGCCACCACTTAAAACGAGGCCAATAGACGTGCCCGCGACAATCCGAGCAAGCCGAGCCACATCATCAGCTTTGTCATCTTGCCAAAACAACAGCCGCTGCGCCCCCGCAGCACTGATCCAATCTTTGGCAAAAGTTTGCAATGGTCGCGTCGAAGGTTCGACTAAGATGACATCAAGGAGTTGGAATGTTTGCGTTGGTGAAGCTACTTGGCTGAGCATTGGCATCTCTGGCTGCGCTCCGGCGCGCCCAAAGAGCCAAATACGATCTGCCCGTCGCTGACATTGTGTAGCCCAGGAGGTTTGACCCACGTCCGCAGTTAAAAACACATAGTCAAATTCATTTTCAATGCTATCGAACCAAGCTCCGTTCTGATCCTTGTTGGCGACATCTACGACGATAGCTCTCTTTTGAAGGCCAATAAGCGCGGTCAAAAGCGCATTAGCGCGCCCTTTGATATCGATACTTGGCGAGGCATTCAGGAGTGCGAACACCCTTGGTTGAGCTCGTGGATTTTTACGGCGGTTTTGGCGCGATCTGAACAAAACTGTCCGCGCCAAATTGGCCATGAGTTCGGGGTGACGGCGGATCAGTCGATTGAAGACTGACCGTTCTAGCGCCAACACTTCGGTGTCACGCAGCGCATAAACATTGCCTGCATGGGGTTCCCCGGCCAACAAGGCAAACTCGCCAACGGGCTCACCTTTACGGATATGCCCTACGAACTCTTGAGCGCCATCCATCCCCATCCGGAACACGGCTAGCGATCCCGAGATAACAAACCAAATCGTGTCAGCTGGCTCTTTGTCAAGATAAAGTGGACAGCCGCTGGGCACGCAATACCAAAGCGCTGACTTGCCAATATCGCGCAATGCCGCACCGCCGACATCTCTCAAGAACGGTATCGTTGAAAGAATATCGGGGATCATGTGCGTATACCTTTAAGGCGCGGTTCGCGGCAACATCAGAACTTCCAACGCGCTTGCACCGTGACCATCGGCCAATATTTGGCATTGTCAAAATCACTCACGATTTTTGCTTTTTCGCGGGCTAAGTCAGCTTGAAACGCACTATTGCTCGCAAGCGGACCCGAGGCCGTGAATTGAACGTTTGGTTCGCCTTGATAGTAGATTCCAGCTTCGAGAGCGGCTTCAACCGGCCCCAAGCCAAACTTGAGGCCCAGCCCGCCAAAATAAGCAATGTCATCAAAACTTGTTTTGCTGGTCAATGTTCCGACTTGGCTACCTTGATAGGTGGTCGCACCTATGGTGACGTTTCCATTTGGTGTCGCGTTCAAATCAAACTCGTTATTGTTGGCAAAAATACCAGCGGTTGCATAAAATGGCATTAAAGGTGGCCGAAAATCGACTTGTGCACCAAATGAGCCGAGCTTTAGGGTGCCATCATAGTCAATGCCGCTGGTACGTTGATTATAGCCTAAATCATAGCCTTGAATAATGCCACGCACCACGATGGTGGGAATAATGCGGACAGCAAATTCGCCTCCAAGCCCGTTGGTCCCCGCCCGCGCACCGACCCAAGCAGGCTCCAGCGCCATTGCGGCAGTTGGTGCCGCCATCGACATGCCGACAAGCGTAAAAATAGAAACTGCCAGCTGCGCGTGCTCTGGGGCTTTGAACTTTTTCATTTTTGGTATCCCGCTTCATGATAAAACTATTGGTTCACAGTTGGCGTTGCTTTGGTTAAATATCGGTTCATTGATTTCAGTCCGGCATTTCATGTCAGGGATAAATGTTTGGATTGTCAGCTAAACGCTGCTAGCAAGCGACGACCGCCGAATGGTCGGGCTTTAGGGGAAGTGACGTGAGCCGTTTAACCAGTTCAATTGACCAAAGCTCTGCCAATTTTATCGCCAATAAAGCGAAAATGACTGAGCTCGTTGAAATATTGCGAGAGATCACACAAAAATCGTCACTGGGGGGAAACCAACAAGCACGGGATCGCCACACATCTCGGGGTAAGCTGCTACCGCGTGACCGCGTTGAACATTTGCTCGATGCTGGGTCGCCTTTTCTAGAGCTGTCGGGCTTGGCTGCCAATGGTCTGTATGGCGAGGAGATAGTCGGTGCAGGGTTAATCTGCGGCATCGGGCTCGTCAGCGGTCAAACGGCGATGATTGTCTGCAATGACGCGACAGTTAAAGGCGGCACATATTACCCCATGACCGTCAAAAAGCACGTCCGCGCGCAAGAAATTGCGATGGAGAATAATCTACCATGCGTTTATCTGGTTGATTCAGGGGGAGCGAATTTGCCTCATCAAGCGGAGGTTTTTCCTGATCGCGATAATTTTGGCCGCATCTTCTTTAATCAAGCCAGCATGAGTGCGCGCGGGATTGCACAGGTGGCAGTCGTGATGGGGTCGTGCACAGCTGGTGGTGCTTATGTGCCAGCCATGAGTGACGAGACAATTATTGTTCGAAAGTCGGGTACAATATTTTTAGGCGGGCCGCCCTTGGTCAAAGCTGCAACTGGAGAGACTGTAACCGCCGAAGAATTGGGGGGCGCTGATGTTCATGCTCGGAAATCCGGTGTGGCAGACCACTATGCCGCTGATGATAATCATGCGTTGGCGATAGCGCGCGCTGCAATGGCAACTTTGCCGCCTCAAGTTAGTCATGTCTCCCGCACCGTTCCAAGTGAGCCAGCAGAGGACCCAAACCAGCTTTACGGCATCGTGCCTAATGACGTGCGAACGCCTTATGATGTGCGCGAGATCATTGCGCGCTTAGTTGATGGCTCGAAGTTTCATGAATTCAAAAAGCTATATGGCGAGACATTGGTGACGGGCTTCGCGCACATTGATGGCTGGCCTGTCGCGATTATTGCTAACAATGGCGTGCTGTTTTCACAAAGCGCCCAGAAAGGTGCGCACTTTATCGAGCTGGCTTGTCAGCGCAAAATACCATTATTGTTTTTGCAAAACATCTCGGGCTTCATGGTTGGGCGCGAATACGAGGCGGGCGGCATCGCCAAAGACGGCGCTAAAATGGTGACGGCGGTTGCGTGCGCTAACGTCCCCAAGATTACGGTGGTGATTGGCGGTTCGTATGGTGC
>JAYSRI010000322.1:0-3492 GCA_043721175.1 Alphaproteobacteria bacterium | reverse complement strand
CTTCATTTATGAAGCACATCAGGTCGATCTAGCACTTTAAGATAGAGCATACGTGCCGCGAAAATCTGTTTCAGATTTTGCGCGCGATGCTCTAGATTGGGGTGGAACGCGACTTACCAAAGTCGCTTTGCGAGCAGACGCAATTGTCAGAAATGATTGGCGGTCAATTATAGGGCGACTTTGGTAAGTCGCGTTCCCACGTTATGAAACGATTGTCGGTCATTGCATACGCCTGTTGGCATTACAGGTAGGCTCGCCATAATCACGAGCCGCCAATCTTGCCCCAACAAAAAACCCCGCCTCATTAGAGCCGGGGTTTCTGTTTTATAACGCAAGGCGAAAAGATTAGCCGCCTTGTTTAGCCAACAAAGCCAACAACAACAAAGCCACGATATTGGTGATTTTGATCATTGGGTTCACGGCTGGGCCGGATGTATCTTTGTACGGGTCGCCAACGGTATCACCCGTGACCGAAGCCTTGTGAGCCTCTGAGCCCTTCATGTGCTTGACGCCATCGCGGTCAGTAAAGCCATCTTCGAACGACTTTTTGGCATTGTCCCAAGCGCCACCGCCCGATGTCATCGAGATAGCGACGAACAAACCTGTTACAATCACGCCCAACAACATGGCACCAACCGATGCCAAGGCTTGTGATTTACCTGCAATCATATTGATCGCGAAGAACAACACGATGGGTGACAGCACCGGTAGCAATGACGGCACGATCATTTCGCGGATCGCGGCCTTGGTTAGGATGTCAACGGCGCGGCCATAATCAGGCTTGCCGGTTCCTTCCATGATGCCGGGGATTTCGCGGAATTGACGGCGCACTTCTTGTACAACCGCTTCCGCCGCCCGACCAACCGCCGTCATTGACATGCCGCCGAACAAATATGGCAACAACCCACCGATCAACAACCCAACGACAACATACGGGTTTGCGAGACCAAAATCGACGGTTACGCCTGCAAAGTATGGATATTGCGTTGGGTTGGCCGAGAAATAAGCCAAATCCGAGGTGTAAGCCGCAAACAACACCAGCGCGCCAAGACCAGCCGAACCAATGGCATAGCCTTTTGTCACGGCTTTTGTGGTATTACCCACTGCGTCCAATGCGTCAGTTGTTTTACGCACTTCTGGTGGCAAGTTTGCCATTTCAGCAATACCGCCAGCATTATCGGTGACAGGACCGAAAGCGTCGAGTGCCACAATAATACCAGCAACCGAGAGCATAGTTGTGGTCGCGATTGCTACGCCAAACAAGCCAGCCAAATTAAACGTCGCCAAGATACCGCCAACAATGATCAGCGCTGGCAAAGCCGTTGCTTCCATCGAGACTGCTAAGCCTTGGATCACGTTCGTGCCGTGGCCTGAAACCGATGCCTGGGCAACCGAGCGCACAGGGCGATAGTCGGTGCCCGTGTAATATTCAGTGACCCAAACGATGGCTGCGGTGACAACAAGACCGACCACGCCTGACCAGAACAAGTTCATGGCATTAATCGCGACGCCGCCAGTTGTGACGTAATCGCCGGGAACAAAGTACTGAACCACACCATAGAGACCCGCGACCGATGCCAAGCCCGCAACGATCAAGCCCTTGTAAAGCGCGTTCATTATGTTGTTGTCTTTGCCCAATGTCACAAAAAATGTGCCAAAGATCGACGTGAAAATCGCCATCGCCCCAATTGCTAGTGGCAGGGACATCATCAAAGTAGCGGTTGCAACGTCTTCAAAAAAGATCGACGCCAACACCATCGTTGCAACCAAAGTCACGGCATAGGTTTCAAACAAATCTGCCGCCATACCAGCGCAATCGCCAACGTTGTCGCCAACATTGTCTGCGATCGTTGCAGGGTTACGGGGGTCATCTTCCGGGATGCCAGCTTCCACTTTGCCAACCATGTCGCCACCAACGTCAGCACCCTTGGTGAAGATACCGCCGCCCAAACGTGCGAAGATCGAGATCAATGATGCGCCAAAGCCAAGCGCCACCAACGGGTCAATCACTTCGCGGCTCTTTGGCTCCAAGCCTTGAACTTGGGTCAGGATGTAGAAGTAACCAGCGACACCTATCAGTGCGAGACCGGCCACCAACATACCCGTCACAGCGCCAGAACGGAACGCCAGCGACAAACCGCCAGCCAAGCTATGGCGCGATGCTTCAGCTGTGCGCACGTTGGCGCGAACCGAAACCAACATGCCGACATAGCCTGCAACGCCCGAAAGTACGGCACCAACGACAAAAGCGATGGAGGTGGAAAGATTGAACAGGAAGGTCAGCAAAACTGCGATGACCGCGCCGACAATCGCGATGGTCATATACTGACGCTTGAGATAAGCGTTTGCGCCTTCTTGGATAGCTGCCGCAATTTCTTGCATGCGTGCATTACCTGGGCTTGCTTTGAGCACGCCTTGCACGGTGACCGCGCCATAAATCAGTGCGACAACGCCAGCAGCAATTGCTGCGACGATGCCCATTACGTGGACTTCCATAGAGATGCCTCTTTTCGTTTATGGTCAGCGTTAGCTCTTGAGCGTCGTCCTCAATTGAGTCGCTTCCCCCCTTATTGATGGCATGTGCTTAAGGTGCCAACGCCAAGGACGCAATGTGGCGCACCAGTTAGGCGAGAAAAAAGCAGCAATTTCGGCGCTTTTGAGTGCTAATTTCGCATGAACGCAGGTTCTAAAACCGTCACACGTGTCAGTCGAGCAGATGGCCGGATCGCACTGACCGCCTGCATAACAATGCGCGTAACGGCCACGCGGTCAAAACTTTTTGGTTCTGTGCCAGCAGGTACTGGCATGCGCGAAGCGATCCGCACAATGGCGTCGCGGAGCAAATAGGATTGTTCGCGAAAGAAAAATGCTGAACTGGCGTCGGCAACGCGGAGCTGAATAACGCAAAATAGATAATTTGTGAGCACGCCATTGCTGGTAACAGGCAATGCAACGCTGGTGATTTCAACGCTGAGGGGATCACCCGAATCCTTGACCCCTTCTTGTGAGTGCGCGTGGTGAGGCAACGCGATGGCGCAAAAGGATAATAAAACGGTGCGACGATTATATGCCATGCCAAGTCTATGACGCCTGTTTGGTCGACGAAAGGTTAATAGCCTTGGAAATTATAGGTCAAACAAGGCAGGATCACCGCCTTGGGCCATGATATTGACGCTGATGGCCCGTTCGTTGGCATAGCGCAGCAAAGCATGGGGACCGCCTGCTTTGGGCCCAGTTCCCGACATGCCAACACCGCCAAAAGGCTGCACGCCTACAACGGCGCCAACCATCGAACGGTTCACATAAATATTGCCAGCTGGCACCATGGCTTGAACCTCGTCGGCGAAGCGCTTTATCCGGCTGTGTATTCCCAACGTCAGGCCATAGCCCCGCGCTGCTAAGCGCGCACAAACTTGCGGAAGTTCCCCTTGCTGATAGACATAAATATGAAGGATCGGGCCGAAAACTTCATGTTCCAAGAAGTCGGGTGTC
>JAYSRI010000321.1:0-3492 GCA_043721175.1 Alphaproteobacteria bacterium | reverse complement strand
CCGTTGAAATAAGATGAAATGATTAACTATTGGAACATTATTGGTGGCTGAGTTATTCTTGCTCTTGCGGGTGGGTACATCGAGTTCGCTTAGGCGCGCGGTTTGATGACGAATAAGGATCGAAGACAATGATGATAAACTGCCCAACTACCTTAACCGACCGTATTTCGTTCAAAGTACTTGCTTGTTGTGCATTGCTGTCAAGCCTTGCCTTTACAACAGGCTGCGCCACCCGCCCTCAAAGTGCTGGGGACAGCTCGGCAACAGCACAAAGCACCTCTGACCAAATGCAAGGTGCCGCATCCGATGCAGCACGCCAGCCATTGCGGGATATTGGCTTGATGAAAAAGAAGATCCCTTATGCGTTGTCGCGTATCGCAGACCCCTATGCCGAACCATCCGGCCCTGGTTGTGTCTGGATAACATATGAATTGACCCAGCTGAGTGCGGCTTTAGGTGCCGAAGTTTCTGTCATGCCAGTTGCTGACCGCTCAACAAACACACAACGCGGATCTCGAATGGTAGTTGAAGCAGCGGGTGACTTGATACGCAGCTCCGGCTCGCGGCTGTTGCCCGGTCGCTCCATTATTCGCCGTATCAGCGGCGCTAGCAATGCCGACGAAATGTATAGTGCAGCCAAAGAGCGCGGCATGGTGCGACGTGGTTACCTCAAGGGTCTTTCAGAAGCCCGCAACTGCGCCTGAGAGGTCAAAGCTCGCCAAAACCCCACCTATGCCGAAGATCTTGGCGTAGAGCGTCAAAATCGCCTTGCTCTATGGACGCGCGAATGCGCGCCATCAGTGCTTGGTAAAATGCAATATTATGCCACGACAACAACGTCTGGCCCAACATTTCCTGTGCTTTGAACAAGTGATGCAAATATGCTTTGGAGAAATGAGCGCTCGCAGGACAAGTGCTTGTCACGTCAATTGGCTCGATATCTTCGGCAAAGCGGGCGTTCTTGATATTGATCGGGCCATCCCATGTCCACGCTTGCCCGTGACGGCCCGCCCTCGTCGGCAAAACGCAGTCAAACATATCAACACCGCGCGCCACTGATTCTAGCAAATCAATTGGCTTGCCTACCCCCATGAGGTATCGCGGTCGATCCTTAGGTAAATGCGGCACAGTCACATCAAGGGTCTCACACATCACCTGATGTCCTTCGCCTACGGCGAGACCGCCAATCGCATAGCCGTCAAAACCAATGTCGCGTAGCGCGCGTGCTGATTGTTCGCGTAAATCTGGGAAAATTGAACCTTGAACAATACCAAATAATGCTTGACGATCCCGCGTTGCACCAAATGCTTGCCGACTGCGCTCCCCCCAACGCGCTGACAACTCTAACGATTTTTGAGCGTCATCATGGCTGGAGCCGAACGTCGTACACTCGTCCAATTGCATGACAATATCCGAGCCGATCAAGTCAGCTTGAAGTTCGATTGAGCGCTCGGGGGTCAGCATGTGTTTCGATCCGTCGATGTGGCTACGAAATTCCACGCCCGCCTCACTCATTTTGCGCAATCCCGCCAATGACCAAACCTGAAAGCCGCCCGAATCGGTCAGTATCGGTTTGTCCCAACCCATGAATTTATGAAGACCGCCTAATCTCGCCAATCGTTCGCCGCCTGGACGCAGCATCAGATGATAAGTGTTGCCCAAGATAATGTCAGCGCCCGTGGATAGAACCATGTCATTGGTCATCGCTTTGACTGTTGCAGCGGTGCCAACGGGCATGAAGGCGGGCGTGCGGATGTGCCCACGTGTTGTTTCTAACACGCCAGTGCGTGCATGGCCTTGTGTCGCTTTAATCGTAAATGGAAATGTCATGCTTGATCAGTTTTCCACAAGAGGCTCGCGTCGCCATAAGAATAAAAACGATAGCGCTGTGCAATAGCGTGGGCATAAAGTTTTTTCATAGCTTCATACCCGACCAAAGAAGCGACCAACATCATCAAGGTTGATTTTGGCAAGTGGAAATTTGTCATCAGGCCATCAACAATTTTGAACTTGTATCCGGGCGTGATGAAAATGGCGGTATCACCACTCCCTGAAACAATTTCACCAGCGTCGTTTGCAATGCTTTCGAGTGTGCGCAGTGAAGTTGTGCCCACTGCAACGATGCGCCGCCCTTCCCTTTTCGCTGCGTTGAGTGCGTCGGCAGTGGAAGGACTGACATGATAGCTTTCGGCATGCATGACGTGATCAGCAATAGCATCGACTTTCACGGGCAAAAAGGTCCCGGCTCCGACGTGCAGCGTAACATGGTGTTGTTCAATCCCGGCGGTCTTAAGGGCAGCGAGCAGACTTTCAGTAAAATGCAATCCCGCCGTTGGTGTAGCAACTGAGCCGTCGTGCTGCGCATAAATCGTTTGATAGTCCGTGTCATCGCGCGCGTCGATGGCTCGTTTTCTGGCGATATAGGGTGGCAATGGCATAATTCCGGCTTGGGCGATCGCTTGATCGAGGGCGGGGCCGCTTCGATCAAACTTTAACGTTAAATCTCCGCCGTTACCCTTGGCATCTATGATGGCGGTCAATCCACTTGAAAACTCAAGCGTTTCACCAACAGCCAAGCGCTTGCCCGGCCGCCCGAAGGCGCGCCATGCTTCCGAACTTACACGTTGATGCAGGTTAATGTCGGCCAAAATAGCTGCTCCGCCTGCTTGTCGTGCTGGTCGATGCGCTTTGAGCGACGCGGGGATTGTGCGTGTGTTGTTGAACACCAACACATCTCCTGCCCGCAATAAACTGGGCAAATCACGAACACTTTGGTCAAACAGCTGTAGACCGCGCGCCAAAAGCAAGCGTGCACTATCTCGGGGAACAACCGGGCGCAGCGCGATCAGTTCTTCTGGCAGTTCAAAGTCAAAATCATCAACCCGCATCGCACAGCTCCAAATGCGCCTCGATTTCCGCCATGAGGGCAAGCGGTAACGGGCCAAAGCTGTGGAGAACCCCAATTAGTGCGCGCGCGAAATTGGGCGCATCGCAACTATCACGCGCAAACTGCATCGTATGAGCAGCCTTTGGATTTAAGCTTTCAATCCTGCGCCACGGGTTAAAATCGTCCGCTTGCGCACCAGATTGCAGGGCGCGGCAAACAAGCTCGCTCGAATCAACACCAATCATCCGCCAAGCGGCAAGCCTCTCACCACGCAGATAGCGTTTGAGACCAATCAATATGTTGCATAAGGCCTCTGATGTTAACCAACCAATGTCGGCTTCGCGGTTATTGCGTGTCGGCTGTGTCACTGCCATTTCGAAGCTATCTCGTGCCCAAATAATTCGGCCAGCATTAAAGGGAATATGTGCCAATTCAGCGGGATGAAAAACCGCGAACTCACAAAAGACGCCATCTTGGTCAAGCGTTTTCCAGCCATCACACGTGTTTTTGTGCGCGAACACAATCGGGCTGCCAGTTTTCAGCCACTCAAGATTCGCAATGAATTCTTGCTTGGCGCTCTCCACTACGATCACGAAAAAATCGAG
>JAYSRI010000320.1:0-3494 GCA_043721175.1 Alphaproteobacteria bacterium | reverse complement strand
ACAAGTCTTGTTAGATTTTATCTTAGAGATGGAGTTCTCATGTCCACTACCCGAACATTCGCTATGGCTTCCGCAAGTGCTTTTGCCATCACTTTATTCGCTGCAATGCCAAGCGTTGCATCAGCACAATCGGCGACAACGGCGCCGAATGCTCAACCCCAATCTGGTCTTGAAGTAGTTATCGTTACGGCGCGCAAGCGCGAAGAAAGCAGCCAGGACGTGCCAGTGTCACTGTCCACTGTTCGCGGCGACGCGATCACAACGTTGACCTCGGGTGGCGCTGATATGAATGCATTTTCAGGCCGCGTTCCCTCGTTGATTGTTGAAAGTTCATTTGGACGCACATTTCCGCGCTTTTACTTGCGTGGTCTGGGCAACTCCGACTTCGATCTCAATGCTTCCCAGCCCGTGTCGCTCATCTATGACGAAGTGGTTTATGAAAACCCAGTCTTGAAGGGCTTTCCAGTTTTCGATGTGGCACGCATCGAAGTATTGCGGGGGCCGCAAGGAACGTTGTTTGGTCGCAATACACCAGCCGGTATTGTCAAGTTTGACAGCGTAAAGCCTACCGAAGTCTTTGGCGGCTACGTTCGCGGCGGAGCTCGCTCGTTTGGTGGACGCGATGTTGAGGGTGCTGTCGGCGGCGCTTTGACTGATGGCGTGTCGTTTCGCGTATCTGGTCTTTACACCGCTCAAGACGACTGGATCACAAACACTGGCCCGCTGGCCGATAAGAAACTGGGCGCATTTGAAGATACGGCCATACGCGCGCAACTGCGCTTTCAACCAAATGATCAACTCGATGCGCTGATCAACGTCCATGCCCGCGAATTAACCGGCACCAGCCAAATCTTCCGCGCTAACGTGATTACTAAGGGTCGTCGCGGCCTTAACGCCAACTTCAAGGCGGACCGTGTGAATTATGACCAAGGTGAAGGCAACAATCAGGAGCTTTCAACTAAAGGGGTCACAGCGCGGATTTCTTACGATTTTGGCAATATGACTTTGACCTCGATCACTGGCTATGAGACACTGGAGTTCCGTGGTCGTGGCGATATTGATGGCGGCTCAATGGGCAGTGGACCAGGCTTTATTCCGTTTCCGTCAGATACAGCCGACGGTATCGACGACCACAACCAGTTCAGCCAAGAATTGCGCCTCGCCAGCAATGGCAATGGGAATTTCGGCTGGCAAGTTGGGGCGTATTTATTCCAAGAAGATCTGTCGATCTATTCACTGGGCTACTTCTCGCCAACAGGCATCTTCACGGACGCACGCCAAGTTCAAAACACTGACTCCTGGGCGGTATTTGGCTCGGTCAATTTTAAGCCGATGGACAAATTGGCTGTAACAGCAGGCTTGCGTTATTCTGACGACGACAAGAAGCTGACGGCACGCGGCGGTATTGCCAATATCAAACCAATTTCGCGTCAAGTCTCCGATGGCGCATTGTCATGGGATGTTTCAGCGACCTATGACGCCACTGAAACGTCAAACCTATACGCCCGTGCTGCACGCGGCTATCGGGCACCCAGCATCCAAGGCCGTATTTTGTTTGGTACAGCCGTCACGGTTGCCAATTCCGAATTCGTGACGTCGTTTGAAGCAGGCGTTAAAACTTTTACTGCGGATCGACGTTTGCGCGCTGACTTCTCGGTGTTCTCGATGCGCATTGAAGATCAGCAGTTCACCGCCATCGGTGGTGCTGGAAACTTCAACCAGCTGTTGAACGCCAAAGAAGGTTTGGCATCAGGCTTTGAAGCTGAAGGCCAGTGGTTGCCCACTGACAATCTGTCGTTTGCCGCATCCTTGTCGTACAACAAGACCCGCATTAGCGATCCAACACTTGCTGTGGGTGCTTGTGGTGCCCCTTGCACTGTCTTGAACCCAATCGTTGGCGGCAACGCGCTGATCAATGGCAATCCATTCCCCAACGCACCAACTTGGATTGGCAATGTCTCGGCCAAATACACTGTGCCGCTCGCGAATGGTAACGAGCTATTTGTGCTGACAGACTGGGCTTACAAAGGCAAAACTAACTTCACGCTCTACAAGTCGATTGAGTTTTCCGAAAATGGTTATTGGGAAGGTGGCTTGCGTGCAGGCGTCACTCTAAACGATGGCAAGTATGAAGTGGCAGCTTATGGTCGCAACATCATGGACGAGCAACGCCTTGTTGGCGGGATCGATTTCAACAACTTGACAGGCTTTGTAAACGCGCCACGCATCATTGGTGTCGAAGGCAAAGCGAAGTTTTAACGTCCAAACGCGGCGGTTATTTGCTACCGTGATGGGAAACCGGGCCTTGACGTCAAACCGTCAGGGCCCTTTTTGTGTGGGACAACTGAGTGTGATGCAAGCATTGTAAGTATGTTAACCTTGCGGCCACGCCTCACGAACTGCACGCCCGACCCGCGCCAATGCGGCCTCCTGACTGCCCAAGCCGCCACGTGCATCTTTCAAAAAAGCCACAATCAAAATTTTGCGACCCGTCGTCTTGTGGCGCGCAATAACAACATTGTGCACGCCCGTTGTGTGACCGCCTACAGGTTGCCCTGTCCCCGTGCGCCCAAAAGTCTGCCAATCCCTTCCAAGGCCCGCAGGCACGCGCGCCTTGCCCCGCCACGCTTTCTCCATCAGAGCCAAAACACGTTGATCGCCGCTCGGGCTGCCCAAACGTCCATTTGCCAAGCGCGCAAGGCACGCCATAAACGCGCAAGGAGTAGCTTGATCGCGCAGATCGGCCATGAAAGCCTGATAGGTGGCCATCGTCTTGGACACACCAAACGGCTTCAGCTGGTCGCGCAACGATAGACTCATGTTGATATCGTCGGGTAAGCCCAGCCCGGCGTGAATAGCTGCAGGACCGCCCGCCAAGCGCATGAGACCATCAGCGGAAATGTTGTCGCTATCGATTAACATGGCTTCCAGCATTTCCGCGACACTCACCAAAACACTGCCCGAACGCGCTGCTTTCAAGTCGATCCGGCCATGACCATTGGCAGCAGTAGAATGATGGAGCAACAACATTTGGTCATCGCGCCAACGCCCGGCCCCGACTTCTCGCGCGGCAAAAGCGCCGATAAATACCTTGACGACGGAGTGCATCGGACAAGGCTCTTCGCCGCGCAGTGTCACCTCCTGGCCCGATGATAAGTCACGGATCGCGACACAAAGAGTGCCCGGTGCAGCCTCGCCAGCTTGTAAAAGCGAGCGGCTAAGGCTGGGTACAAACGACGGATAAGCATGTGCAGCACTCGCCAATGCTCCTGTCAGCCCAATGATTGCAACACGACGATCCATCTCAAAGCCCAACCTCGTTGGACTACAGACGCACTCGATTCGGGCAAGTTTGCCAAGCAAACGCACGTGTTACAGGGCAGTTGCATGTGTTTTAGGATGGGTTACTTAACCTCCCGCCACTCCCCGACCCCCAAAGCCCCAACGTCCCAGTCACCAATACGCCAGCGCACGAGGCGCAAGGTTGGGTGGCC
>JAYSRI010000319.1:0-9236 GCA_043721175.1 Alphaproteobacteria bacterium | reverse complement strand
ATGTGGTGATGCCGAAGGGCCTAGCCTTCGCATCCGAACAAAAACAAATCTTTGATTTGTCGGGCACAAGTCCAAAGCTAAACGTCTCCCAGGTTTTTGACTATTTGCACTCTCAAACAACCGATCACTCCACCCAATCTATGTTCGCTGGCTTATCACATCTGGCACCGGGCCATGCGGCGATAATTAACCTTTCCCGACCCGTGAAAGGGCAAAAAGTAGAGCAGTTTCGTTGGTTTGATATTCCTAACATCCGACAATCTGTCGGGACACTTGAACAAACCGTCACACAGTTTCGACATCTATTCGACCAAGCCATTGATCGACATTTGCGGTCCGATGTCCCTGCAGGGGCATGTCTATCCGGCGGCTTGGATAGTAGTTACGTGGTTGCACGCGCTAGTCAGCAATCGCATCAGAACGGACCACTTCAAACCTTTACCTCGGTGTTTCCAAACGACGAAATAGACGAGCGATACTTTGCAGAAGCCGTAGCGCGCCACACCCGATCTGTCGGCAACTATGTTGAGATTTTCGATGACCAACTCAAAGAGCAGGTAAATCACATTATTTGGCATCAGGACGAGCCCTTTGGCTCGACATCCATCTTTGCCCAATACTTTGTTTTTGAGGCCATTGCAAAAGCGGGGCTTAAGGTGGTGCTTGACGGTCAAGGTGCGGATGAACAACTGGCCGGGTATCATGGAGTGTTTCCATTCCACAGCGCAGCACTTTTGCGCCAAGCGCGCATCAGCGACCTATTTGGACACCTTATAGGTCTGAAGCGTCATCATAACATCCCTATTTCTGACTTCTTTAAGCAAGTCGGCTCGCATTTTCTCAATAAGATTGGGCGTGCAAACCGGGTGCAAGTCAATCGCCCCAACCCGCTTGCGCGAGGTTTAGCCGTTCAATACCGCCCTGCCTCGGGTAGCACATTGCAAGAAATTGTAAGGCGCAACAACCTTCCTAAACTTGAGACGATAGGTGAGCATTGCCTAGCCATGATGATGGGGGGCAACCTACAAATGCTGTTGCGCTACGAGGACAGAAACTCAATGGCACATTCAGTGGAGGCGCGCGTGCCATTTTTGGACAGCGATTTGGCAGCCTTCAGTCTGGGATTGGGGGATCGATTTAAGCTGGTGAACGGCACAACGAAATTTGTCGCCCGGCTAGCCATGGCGCATGCAGTTCCTGAACTCATTTTGAAACGACATAGCAAACTGGGTTTCGCTGCTCCTGAAACGCGCTGGCTTCGTGGCCCTCTGCGGGACCATCTATCCAAAGGGCTGACGTATGGCCAAGCGCGCTTTGAAACGCTGATTGACTGGAACGCAAGCAAATTGCTGCTACAAGAATTGAACGACCCAAATGTTGTCGCTGACCCCATGTTGTGGCGTTTGGCCAATTTAGGTCTGTGGGCTGAAAGGTTTGACGTCACGCTGTGATCTGGCACTCCTTTGCAGCGTGCGACAACTTGATCAAAATATACTTCCAGTCGTGACTTGATGCTTGTGACGTTGGTGCCAGATGATTTCTCAAAATCAGGTGCGGCCCTTGCGTGCTCCCTTTTCAGCCTGAACATTTGACATGAAATCCAAAAGACCTTGCGCGGCTTCTAGCCCTGAACCCATGTTACAAGGTCGATTATATGAAAGGTCGGCCTTTGGCAGATCGACAGCTTCATCGAAGTTCACCGCTTTTGCCTCGACAGGTAAAAGGGCGGACCACGGCCCCCGCGCCGAGATCAATATAGGCAGTCCTGTCAAAATGTATTCGGCGATTTTTCCTGGCAGAGCATGTGACTGAGAACCTGATACAATGGCCAACGCATCGGCCCCCATTTGCAACGCACGCGCACGTTCAATCGGCACGGGCCCCAAACAGTGAATCTTATCTTTTATTGGCGATTGTTTGATCGCTTGCAGCTCATCACGACTTAGGTGCCCAGCAAGCCACAATGCAATTCGGGGACGAACTATTGCGAGTCGCTCGAAGTCAGTCAATAGAGCGGAAAACTGTGACAACGGATTTGATAAGCCAATGCTGCCGGTGTGAACAATGTTAAAAGTTGCGTCCGGGAGTTGCTCAGGCGTGCCCACAAATGGGGCAGCAAAGTGGGGTAGAATTAAACTTGGCTTGGCATGCCCAGCGATTGTTTGAGCCTCCGTTTCTAACACAGCAGAAACCGAGCTGATGGCATCGCAGTCAGATAATATCCACTGGGCGAGATGGGTTTCAATGCCATGGCGGATTGGATTGCGGCGAACGGCGAGTTGTGGGCTGCTGAGCCAAAGGTCGCGTAAATCAGCTAGCCAGAGGCAATTTGATCGGTGTTTCAGTATCTTGCCAGCCAGATGAAGTGACTCCGGGGGACTTGATGTGATGATCCAGTCAGCCTTTTTAGCCGCTTCCAATGCTGCATCTGCGGCTCGAAGTGCCCATCTGACCTCTGGATCCGGCAGCAAAAAAGTTGAACGAAGTCTGTCGCCAATCGACATTTTTGTACCCGATCGTGATGCAGCTATATCAGGCACAGCAGGAAAACTTGGGTGCGGCACGCCGATACAATGAGCATCTTCGGCGCCGAGGGGGGCCACAAGTGTGACGTCAGCACCCAGCGTGCGCAAAGCGCGCACAAGAGTTGACGGTCGCCTAGCGCCCCCTGCAATTTCGGGCGGATAATAGCGAGTTAGGAAGACAATCCGCAAAGTCGGGCCTTTTTTTCGTGTTTTGGTGCCGCCTGCGGTGTCGCATCATTGGGCAGCATTGCCAATATGCAGGCCCGCGCCATGCTCTGACGAAAAATCAAACTTTCGAGTGCTCAAAGCCAAGAGTCTTGTCCTGAAATCTGGACCCGTCTCGTTCTAATAGCCTTCTCTTGTTCCTATCATATTAAGCTGTTTTTCAAACCAAAAAATCAGAGACCTCGGATTACTTGGGCAACGGTCAAGTATGACCAAAAACCGCCCTTAGAGCGTGTTACGATCAATTGGGATCAATTGATCAGTAAAACTACGCTCTGTTTCAAGGTATGAGAGCGACTTGATTTCGCCCAATTGGGCCAAAAGCGCTCTAAGATGCAACGAAATGATTTGTATGAGCCAATCGAACGCTCAGCGCGAGACTATCTCAGTGCATTTGCAACCTAAAAGTTGACAATACCACGTCTGATCGTCACTGAACGCGCTACTGGTCTCAACAGGTGAAATGAAATGCAAGCTACAAATACAAAGATACACCCCTCAAGCTACGTGGATGATGGCGTGGAAATCGGCTCTGGAACGGTGATCTGGCACTTTAGTCATATTCTGTCGAATACAATCGTTGGGGAAAATGTTTCGATTGGGCAAAACGTCATGATCGGCCCCAAAGCAAAAGTTGGTAACGGCTGCAAAATTCAAAATAACGTATCTTTGTATGAGGGGGTAACCCTAGAAGACGACGTGTTTTGTGGACCGTCTTGCGTCTTTACAAATGTTACGACGCCGCGCGCGTTTGTGAACCGTAAGTCAGAATTTGGCGCTACGTTGGTCAAAACAGGCGCGTCAATTGGCGCCAATGCCACCATTGTATGTCCACGGATCGTCGGCGAATTCGCTTTCATTGCTGCGGGTGCTGTGGTTACCAAAGATGTTCCCGCTTATGCCCTGATGGCTGGCGTTCCGGCGCGCCGTATTGGGTGGGTTTCGCGCAGCGGCGATGTTTTGGGTGACGACCTTTGTTGCCCGCGCACCGGTGAGCGTTACGAATTGGTTGATGGTGCGCTTAAAGCAATAATTTGAGACATTGGCGTTGTGTTGCTCCACTAAGCCGCTTAATATGAGGCTTGTGTGCACAATTAGAAATCTTACAGGGAACGCGGCAAGCATGGTTGCTGTCGATTGCCAAACAATAATCTCGAAAGATACAAAATGACGCTAAATGCTGGTAAAGTAGCGGTAGTCGGTTGTGGCTACTGGGGTAAAAATCTTGTCCGAAATTTTTCTGAACTAGGCGCTTTGGCTGCTGTCGTCGATGGTCGCGCTGATATTGCTTCGGCGATGTCAGCACAATTTGGTGTGCCTGCGAAGACCTATGAAGAGGTGCTCGCCGATCCCGGGATCGCAGGTGTTGTTATCGCTGCGCCGGCAGAAATGCATGCCGAGCTGGCGTTGGATGCCTTTGCAGCTGGCAAGCACGTCTATGTCGAAAAGCCAATTGCTATGTCGATGGAGGAAGGAAACTCCATGAAAACGGCATCCGAAAAAGCTGGACGGGTACTGATGGTCGGCCATTTGCTACGCTATCACCCAGCCTTTGAAGCCTTGCTATCGCTTGTTAAAGAAGGCGGCTTGGGGGATGTTCGTTATGCCTACTCTAATCGGCTAAGCCTTGGAAAATTCCGTGTTGAGGAAAATGTGCTTTGGAGCTTTGCTCCCCATGATGTCTCGATGTTGCTGGCATTAATCGGGGAGGTGCCAAGCGCGGTGCGCATTTCTGGCGGCGCTTATGTAACGCCCGGCATCGAAGACGAGTCGCGTATCGATATGGACTTTGCATCAGGGCGTCGTGCCCATGTGTTTACATCTTGGCTGCACCCATTCAAAGAACAAAAGTTAGTCGTTGTGGGCTCCACTGGCATGGCTGTTTTTGAAGACAGTGCGCAAGGTGCTGACAAGTTGCGGTTATATCGTCATAGCATTGACTCTTCAGGCCGTGAGCCGCTGCCAAATAAGGCCGATGCCGAGGCAATTCCTTATGGTAACGGTGAACCCTTGCGGCAAGAATGTGCGCACTTTGTCGAATGTTGTGTCACAGGCCAAACCCCTCGGACCGATGCCGCTGAAGCACTTGCTGTTTTAGCCGTCATGACGGGCGACGTGAGCTCCCTGTCACGTTAGACCGCAAAAAGGTGAAACAATTGTGCCACACTACTTGATCTTTTGAGCTTTCAGGCTGGTGCCAAAGACGCAGATGGAATAGCAACCTGCCCAATCCCCGATCCCCGACCTTCGACCCTGCTGCTTCATCAGAGCCGTATCTCCAAAAAGACATGTCCACCCCAAATTTTAAGTCGGCGCACGCCGATGCTATGTAAGAAAGACACTCAAATGCACGAAAGCGCAAAACCAAACATTGCTTTCATCGACCTGGCCGCTCAACGAGCACGCCTCGGTGACCGGATCGACAAGGCCGTAATGGGTGCCGTAAACGCTGGTGCCTATATTATGGGGCCGGAAGTGAAATTGTTTGAAAAAAGGATGGCAGAATTCGGTCAAGCCAAGCATTGCTTGTCGTGCGCAAATGGAACCGAGGCGATTGTTTTGCCGTTGATGGCTTGGGGCCTTAAGCCCAGAGATGCGGTTTTCTGCCCAAGTTTCACGTTTGCCGCGACTGCTGAAGTCGTGCCTTGGTTGGGCGCTACGCCTGTTTTCATCGACATTGACCCAATAACCTATAATATGGACCCCGCGCATTTAGAAGCCGCGATCGAAATGGTGAAGGCTGAGGGCAAACTGGTGCCAAAAGTCATAATCGGCGTCTGTTTGTTTGGGCAGCCTGCAGATTACGAGGCACTGAGCAAGATTGCTAAAAAGCATGACTTGAAGTTGATTGCCGACTCTGCCCAAGGTTTTGGTGGAACAGTTGACGGAAAGCATCCGATCCACTGGGCAGACGCGACAACGACTAGTTTCTTTCCTGCCAAACCCCTTGGTTGCTACGGCGATGGTGGCGCAGTTTTGACAAACGACTCTGCGCTGTTTGACATCATGGATTCCTTGCGTGTGCACGGGAAAGCAACCGCAGCTGATATCGCAGGTAAAGCGTTTGATCATGATCCTAAATATATGAATGTCCGTATCGGGATGAATTCGCGTCTTGACACCATCCAAGCCGCTATCCTTCTCGAAAAACTCGATATTTTTGCCGAGGAAATTGAACTCCGCAACAAAGTAGCCAAGCGCTACAATGAGCAACTTGGTGATGTTGTGACGGTGCCCCAAATTTTGGACGGCGGAATTTCTACTTGGGCCCAATACACCATCGAGATTGATGAACGTGACGAGTTGGCAAAGTTTGCAAAGTCCAGAGGCGTGCCAACAGCGGTTTATTACCCGATCCCGATCCACAAGCAGGACGTTTATTCAGTTTTCCCAAAAGGCCCGGGTGGCTTGCCAGTTAGTGAGGCGAAAGCGAGCCGTGTCATTAGCCTTCCAATGCATCCGTATCTGGACGAAGCGACCCAAGATATCATCATTGCAACGGTTCGCGAATTTGCTGGAAGAAACCAATAATGACTATCGATATTGTGCAAGATCTATCGCCAAGTACGCTTGAAAAGCTGGCCCCTGCGTGGTGCGAGCGCGCAAAACAGAAAGATTTGTTGGTAGGAATTTTAGGGCTTGGCTACGTTGGCCTGCCGTTGGCCGAAGCGTTTATTAACAACGACATGAAAGTCCTTGGTTTTGAAGTTGACGCCAAAAAGGTCACTGATATCCAAGCAAACAAATCCTACATCCGCCACATTTCGGATGAGCGGATTAAGCACATGAATGAAACTGGCCGATTGGAAGTTTCGCTCGACCTCGAGCGTTTACGTGATGCGGATGCGCTGTTGCTGTGCGTTCCAACGCCATTAAATCAATACCGAGAGCCCGACCTCGCCTACGTTGTGTCAACCTGCGAAATGATTGGCAAGATATTACGTCCGGGACAATTGGTCGTACTTGAATCAACGACTTGGCCCGGAACTTCCGAGGAAGTTATGAAGCCGATTCTGGAAAAAGCGTCTGGATTGAAGGCGCATGTGGACTTTGCGATTGCATACAGCCCAGAACGTGAAGATCCGGGCAATCCAGACTACTCAACAACATCCATTCCCAAAGTTGTGGGTGCCAATACAGCCCATGAACGCAGTATGGCCGTAGCCATGTACGATCAAATTACGCAAACAGTTCCGGTAGTTGACCTGAAAACTGCAGAAGCGGTGAAACTCGTTGAGAATATTTATCGGCTTGTGAACATTGGCCTGGTGAATGAACTCAAGCATGTTTTCGCTAAGATGAATATTGACGTTTGGGAAGTTATTGATGCCGCAAAAACAAAACCGTTTGGCTTTCAAGCATTCTATCCGGGCCCCGGCTTAGGTGGACACTGTATCCCCATTGATCCATTCTACTTAACGTGGAAGGCCAGAGAGTTTCAGGCATCAACGCGGTTTATCGAACTATCGGGCGAGATTACCGAGAGCTTGCCAGCCACAACAATTGATGCCGTTGCCGAAGCACTCAGCATGAGAACACAAAAGGCGCTTTGTGGTGCCAAAGTTCTTGTGGTTGGTTTGTCTTATAAACAAGACATTGATGACATGCGCGAGAGCCCGTCAATTCATCTGATCAACATCCTTCGAAAACGGGGCGCACAAGCCAGCTATCACGACCCTTACATTCCGACCACGGGCGAATGTTTGGACCATCCGGAGATTGCTTTCATGGATTCAATTCCATTAGATCCGACGGTGCTCGCGGAATTCGATTGCGCGCTCATTGCGACAAACCATGCTTGCGTGGACTATGAAGTTCTTTTGAAGTCAGTTCCGCTGGTCATCGACACGCGCAATGCGCTCAAGGCCCTGCATGGGGTTTATGGTCACAAAATTGTTAAGGCCTAAAAATAATTTCCGCGCATGTTGTACGTGAAAATTTGGCTAAAACTGACTAGATCGCCGTGCTTCATTTATGAAGCACATCAGGTCGATCTAGCACTTTAAGATGAAGCATACGTGCCGCGAATATCTGTTTCAGATTTTGCGCGCGATGCTTTAGGCTTTAGAATCTAAAAGCGCTTTTCTACTGGTGTGTAGAAAAGCGCTTTAACGTTTTGGCTTGAAGTCTACGCTCAAGCGCGGCCAATGCTTACATATTTGAAACCACGAGACCGAATGGCTTCTGGTGTATAAATGTTGCGCAAATCGACCATCACCCTCTCTGACATCACACTTCCAAGTTTTTGAAAATCGAGAGCTCTGAACTCATCCCACTCCGTTAGTATTACGACGGCATCGCAGTTGTTTGCCGCTTCATAAGGGCTGCGGCAATAAACGATATCAGGCAGATATTTTTTGGCCTCAACCATGCCCTCAGGATCGTAGGCCTGAACCCTTGCCCCTCTCGCCTGCAATGCAGGGATGATATCGAGGCTTGGCGCGTCACGCATATCGTCCGTGTTTGACTTGAATGTGAGTCCGAAGATGCCAATGGTTTTCCCGGCAAATTCGCCACCGACTGCAACCGAAATCTTGTCGACCATCCGCAACTTTCGACTGCTATTGGCAGCCACTGTCGCGGATACAATCGTCACAGGAGAGCCGCAATCAGTAGCTGTTTTAATAAGTGCCAACGTGTCTTTGGGAAAGCACGACCCTCCGTAACCTGGACCCGCATTTAGAAACTTATGCCCAATCCGGTCATCAAGACCGATGCCTCGTGAGACTTCTTGAACATCGCCACCAACTTTTTCGCACAAATCAGCCATTTCATTGATAAACGCAATCTTCACAGCCAAGAATGCGTTAGCTGCATATTTGATAAGCTCGCTGGAGCGTCGGTCGGTAAATACAATAGGGGTTTTATTCACGGAGAGGGGATTGTAGAGCTCGCGCATGACAGTGCGCGCGCGCTCATCGTCGGTGCCAATTACCACACGATCGGGATGCTTAAAGTCAACAATAGCAGCCCCCTCCCGAAGAAATTCGGGATTGGACACAACCGCAAACTCACCATCGGGTCTGACTTCGCGAATGAGTGCTTCAACCATGTCGCCAGTCCCGACGGGAACAGTCGATTTGTTGACAATAACCGTAAAGCCTTCAAGCTCGGCACCGATTTCGCGCGCCGCAGCTTCAACAAACGACAGGTCTGCGTGACCATCGCCGCGCCTAGACGGTGTGCCGACTGCGATAAAAACCACGTTAGCGCCACGCACGGCCTGCGCCAAATCTAGGGTAAATGATAAGCGACCTGACTTCATGTTGCTGGCGACCAGCTCTTCAAGCCCAGGTTCAAAAATTGGCATGTGGCCATTGCGCAAGTTATCGATTTTTGTGCTGTCTTTGTCGACACAAATGACATCATGGCCAAAATCGGCGAAGCAGGCCCCTGAAACTAGGCCAACGTAACCGGCTCCAATCATTGTAACGCGCATAAAGTCAAAACTCCTTTTGCCAAGCACAACGGCTAAAATTCCTACGA
>JAYSRI010000318.1:0-3532 GCA_043721175.1 Alphaproteobacteria bacterium | reverse complement strand
TATAAAGACCCCAACCTTCCGAATAGGCGGTAAAGCCACCAAACTTGCGGAATTTGGGAATGCCCTGCAATTCCTGAGCAATCGCAATCTGCATGTGGTGGCCAGGAATTCCCTCGTGATAAGCCAACGCCTCCATTTGGTACGTCGGGATCGCCTTCACATTGAACGTATTGACGTAATAAATACCCGGGCGTGTGCCATCGGGCGTTGGACGTTGGTAAAACGCAAGGCCTGCACTGGCCTCGCGAAACGGCTCAACCGCGCGCACAACCATTGGCGCTTTGGGCATCATGTTGAAGGCGCTGGGCAAACGTGCGCGCATTGCATCAATCAGGGCAGTGGCTTGGCGAATATAGCCGACTTTGCCCTCTGCTGTATTGGCAATGAAGAATTTGGGGTCAGTCTCCAGCATGTCAAAGAAAGCATCTCGGGTGCCCGTAAAGCCGACGCGGCCCATAATCACGCCCATCTCGCCATGCAAACGCGCGACATTATCAAGGCCAATTTTGTGGATATCGTCAGCACTCAGATTGGTCGTGGTCTGGGTTGCGAGCCGCTCGGCATAAAAAGCAGCACCATCCGGCAACGCCCACACGCCATCGGTGCTGCGCGCACCAGCTTGCTGGCGACGCATAGCGGTGAGCAAATTCTCGTAAGCTGGCTTTACATGCGCTAGCAGTGCGGCCCGCGCTTGGGTCTTGAGGCGGGACTTAGTGCCCTCGTCAGCACTCAAGCCGTTAATCTTGGCCTGCGCATCAGCCCACATCGGGCTATCGGTGCTGCCATCGGTGAAAGGAGCGCCTTTGAGCAAATTCTCACTGTCGTTGATCACATAGTCATAAATGAACTTAGGCGGCATGATACCGCGCGCGAACGACGCTTGTGAGCGCTCGATCAATGTGCCCAGCTTGCCCGTTATGCCTTCAAGGCGGGCGATATAGGCCTGTGCATCTTCCACACTGGTGACTTTGTGCTGGTTGGCCAGAAACGTTGGAATGCCTGCATGCGCGCCATTCATTTGATCGAACAAATAGGCATGTCCGCGAAACCGTGAACTTGCCTGCGTGCGCTGGGTATTCTCATCAAACAAACGAACAGACAGGGTGTCGGATGCATTGAGCGGCCCTAGACTTCTAACAAGGTTCTTAAGCGTTTGGTTGGCTTGGTCGGCCTTAGCAACAGCCCGCGCGGCGACCACGTCACTATCATCATTCCACTTATCATAACCACGCTTGTCGCCTTGGCCCGTCGCGCGTTCGGGATTTTTGATCAGGCCTTGATCGAAATTGGTCTCGAAGAACTCGGCCAGGCGCTGGTTGGAAGCTGAGTTTGTTATTGCGGGAGCCGTTGGAGTAGCGCACGCGGCAAGACCCAATGTTGCGGTGCCTGATGCGAGTAAGTGGCGGCGTGATAGCATGGGTATTTCCTCGCTTGATCGGTGGTTTCCCCAGCCATAAACCTTCTGCATCAGACGGCAAGGAGGCCTTGCATTTTAGGGTGATTTGATGTATATCTTAGAGATGTATATGGTGAAGGAGGCTTGAAATGCGCGTTGCAAAATGGGGAAATTCATTGGCCATCAGATTGCCTCAACCCGTCATCAAAGAATTGGACCTTAAAGTTGGGGACGATATTGACATCACACTAAATGAGCTTGGCGCTTTTTCGATTTCCAAGCAATCGGCTCGTGAACTTGCGCTTACGCGTATCAAAAGTAGGTCCTTTGAATTGCCCTTGGATTATCGCTTTGACCGCGAAGAAGCTAACGCGCGTGGCGACTAAAATACATGTATTTTTTCGACACTAACATCTTAGTTTACGCACAAACAACAGGCGAAAAACGTGGTGTTGCGCTTGATATCTTGTTGGCTGGCGGCGCTGTTAGCGTTCAAGTTCTCAACGAATTCATCCACGTATTACGACGCAAATTAAAGCGAACTTGGCCAGAGATTGACGAAGTCCTCCACGATTTAGACCAAACACTGCCGGCACCATTCCCGCTTACGCGCAATGACCAGCGCCTCGCGACCCAGTTGTCGCGCGACCATCAAATCTCAATCTATGACGCGATGATCATTGCCGTAGCCAACGGCAATGGCTGCACACGGATTTACACCGAAGATTTACAGCATGAGCAAAGGTTCGGCATTACGCAGATCGTCAATCCCTTCATCTAAGCCTTGCCCAAACACCACAGCGCAAAGGCATGGCTTTCGGCAACTTCCTTCAAGCGATCAAACCGTCCCGATGCACCACCATGGCCAGCTTCAAGGTTGACATGCAACAAGAACGGCCCTGCGTCTGGCGCTTTCTCACGCAATCTGGCGATCCACTTGGTTGGCTCCCAATATGTCACTTGGCTATCAGACAGAGCGGTTTGAGCCAGGATGGGCGGATACGCCTTGGTCGCCACTTGGTCATATGGGCTATAGGCCATCATGTAATTGAACGCGGCCTTATCTGTGATGGGATTGCCCCATTCGGTCCACTCAGGCGGCGTCAGAGGCAGAGTGCCATCTGAAATTGTATTGATCACATCGACAAATGCGACCCCGCCAATAATGCCCGCAAATAGTTCTGGACGTTGATTGGCGACGACGCCGACCAGAAGACCGCCAGCGGAACGGCCTTCGCACACTATCTTGCCTGGTGCTGCAAACTTTTGCTCAACCAGCGCCTCCGCCGCCCGGGCAAAGTCGGAGAAGGTATTTTGCTTCTTCATCAGCTTGCCATCAAGATACCATTGATAGCCACGGTCCTGCCCACCGCGAATATGGGCGATGCAATACACAAGTCCCCGGTCAACCAACGGCAAACGCGAAGTCGAAAAGCCTGCTGACATCGAGATGCCGTAGGAGCCATAGCCATACAGCAAAGCGGGTGCTGTGCCGTCGATGGGCGTGGTCTTTTTGTGCAGAATTGTCATCGGAATGCGCGCACCGTCGCTGGCAACTGCCACCGTGCGGCGTACAACATAATCATCCTTGTTATGGCCCGATGGTATTTCTTGGGTCTTGCGCAGGACACGTGTCTTGTTGTTGAGATCAAAGTCCCACGTTTCAGTTGGTGTTGAAGGCGAATTATAAGTAAAACGGAGATTGGTGGTATCCCATTCAAAGCCGCGCAGCACGTCAATGTCGTAAGCCTCTTCTGGGAAAGTAATCGAGTACTCGGCAGCAGTCGGCATATCGCGCACATTGAGGCGTGGCAGCGCGTCGACGGTCTCCTGGCGCACCATATGCCCCTTATAGAGGTTGACGCCCTCGATGAAGGTTCCCGCTTTATGCGGGATGTAGTCCGTCCAATTAGCGGCAGCGGTGGCACCGACAGGCGTTCGCGAGACTTTGAAATCCAGCGCGCCGCCGCTATTGTTGCGCACGTAAAAATGGTCGCCATGGTGATCGGGGGAGTATTCCACGCCTTTGCGGTAGCGCGTAAATTGACGCGGGCGCGCGTTGGGTGTCGCCAATGACATGATGCGCACATCAGAGCTTTCGCTCTCGGAGCGGTAGATAATCAGATAATCGTCCGA
>JAYSRI010000317.1:0-9326 GCA_043721175.1 Alphaproteobacteria bacterium | reverse complement strand
AATTGGACGGATTTTTTACGATATGGCGGTGGACAAAACCAACTTCACGCCTGATGTTTTGGCTGCTTACCGCGCCAATGCGGCAATTCCTGGTGCTTTAACCGCGATGATCAATTATTACCGCGCCAGCGCACGAGGCAATGACTTATCCCGATATCGCCGCGCGAATGTAACGCCAATTATGACACCAACTTTGATGATCTGGGGCGAAGAAGACACCGCTTTGGGTGTTGAGCTAACCGATGGCTATGATGGTCTGGTTGACGATTTCACATTGGTGCGATTGGCGGGCGTCAGTCATTGGGTACAACAAGAAGCGCCGGAGAAAGCCAATGCGGCGATAGCGGAGTGGTTGGGGCGACGCTAAACTCAGCTATCGGTAAATCTCTCGTCGATGGCCGATTTCTATAACTAGGATGGTGATGGTCTCATCTTCGATCTTGCAGATAATGCGGTAGTCACCAACACGGTAGCGCCAGTGGCCAGCCAACCGACCTGACAGCGCGGCACCTAAATCGCGAGGATTGTCGTGCGCTGCGACCCGCTCTTCCATATATGTTCTTATTCTTTTGCGAACATTCGCATCAAGGCTTTTGGACTTTTTTAGCGCTTTTTCGTCGAATCTCAGTTTCCAAGCCAAGGAAGACTACTCCGCAAGGTCCCACTGTTTCATGGCATCTTCCCAAGATACGCTTGTTCCGTCGCTTTCAGCGAGTGCGCGCTCAAGCAAAAAACGATCTTCGAGCTCTTCGATCTTATCAAGGATGGCTTCACGAGCAAAAAAGCTCTTGGTACGACCAGTCCGATCCGCCATAAACTGCAAGCGTTCTTCTAGCTCTTTGGGGAGTCTTAAGGCTAACATCGCAAATCTCCAATTTTGCTGTACATGTATAGCAAATCAAGCATAAATGCAATAAAAATAAATACCCTACTTCTCGTTCAATAAAGGCTTGCCATCTGCGTCGGTGAAGTGTTTGGACAAAAAGATCATATTGACGATCCAGAAGATCATGTTGATCGCCATATCGCCCCACGTATTATACAGCACCCAAGTGGCTTCGGGTTGACTGCGCCAGACAGCCTCATTGATGGCCGAAAGCGATAAATACATGATGCCGGCACGGGTTGCGAGGCCTTGCCATTGGGGTTCTGGCATATGCAAAGCGCCCGAGAATAAGCCTTTAAGTATATTGCGCTTGAATCCGACGGAAGCCAGCAAAATAACGCCCATTGTGGCGTATATCAGTGTTGGCCGCATCTTGATGAAGATGTCATTCTTGAGCCAAAGTGCTAGCCCCGAAAATACGCCAATCATCACAAACGAGAATAGCCCGATTGGGCTGATGCTGCGTTCGCGCCAATAAGAGAACGCAAAGCCAGCAACTGCAGCGGGCAGAAATATCAGCGTCGCAAATAGGACTGCTTGCTCGCCACAAATAGGCACTGCCCAATCTGGCACGCCATGCTTGTTGGCTTGGCTATAGCCAAAGAAAAACACCAAAGCTGGGCCAAGGTCCGAGACCAAGCGCACCCATGTTGAGTTTGCAGGCTTGGTTGGCGTGGGCGTTTGGTCAGTCATAAAGGGGTCCAGTCGGGCAATGTTTCCATCCCGAACATCTCGTCATAGGTCTGGCGTGGACGTACCACCCGCCATTGGTCGCCCGATACCATCACTTCAGCCGCCAGCGGTCTTGAGTTGTAGGTCGAGGCCATCGCAAATCCATAAGCGCCTGTGCTCATAAATGCCATGAGATCGCCCGCTTTTAGTGCAGGCATTGGGCGATCATTGGCGAACGTGTCACCTGTTTCACACACAGGACCGACAACATCCACAAGCGCCAGATTATCATTCGGATGCGCCTCATTTAATGGCAACATCTGATGATAAGCCTCATACAAGGCAGGTCGGATCAGATCGTTCATGGCCGCATCAACGACCAAGAAAGCTTTACCGCCGTTGTCTTTGGTCACAACAGCACGGGACAACAGCACACCCGCATTGGCAGCAATCATTCGGCCTGGTTCAAATTCCAGCTCGACCCCTAAATCACCCACCACACGGCGAACCATCGCGCCATAAGCCTCCAGATCAGGCCCGCCCGTGGTTTCGTCATACACAGCTGCTAGGCCGCCGCCGAGATCGAGACGCGTTACGGTCAGACCCCGCTTGCGTAACCGCAAAACGGCGTCAACCAACTTTTGATAGGCACGTTCCATCGGCGAGAAATCGACAATTTGGCTACCGATATGCACCGATAACCCAACCGCCTGCACGCCGGGCATTGTTGCGGCCCGTGCATAGAGGTCTTCGGCTTGGTCAAAACTAACGCCAAACTTGTTGTCGGCTTTGCCGGTTGTGATTTTGGCATGACCGCCAGCACTGACATCTGGATTGACGCGGATGCAGACTTGTTGGGTTTTGCCCATAGCACTTGCGATAACGGATAGTCGTTCCAGCTCACTGATGCTTTCGATGTTAATTTGCCGTACACCAACGCTGGTTGCGTAGGCCAATTCAGCATCGGTCTTGCCGACGCCGGCAAATACAATACCGTCCGCCGGAAAGCCCGCAGCAAGAGCCCGACGGATTTCACCCTCCGATACTGTATCCGCACCTGCACCCAATGCCGCCAAAGTCGCCATAACAGCACGATTTGTGTTGGCCTTTACGGCGTAACAAATATGGACTCGCGTGTCGCCAAAAGCCGCTTTGAACACGTTGTAATGATGTTCAAGTGTCGCACGCGAATAGACGTGCACAGGCGTACCCACCGCCGCCGCAATTTCCGCCAGGGGCACATTCTCCGCGCATAGTTGCCCATTCTGATAATCAAAAAACCGCATGAAATATCAGCTTTTTGGCGCTGAACTAGGAGCGGGAGTTGGGTTGCGAGCCGCGCGAGCCGCTTCCGATGCCTTACGCTCTTCTTCCTTTTTGGCTTGCTCTACTTGATAAGCGGCACGGTCAGCACCCCACAACGGTGGAGCTTTTTCGAGTGGGCCACTAATGCCACAAGCGGAGGTGAGAACGAAGCTGGCGAGTATGAGGCAAGTTTTGAAGGTCATGATTTGATCCTATTGTATTGTGATATCAAGCGCGAGGGGAAAGGTTCAAAAGGCCCTGCAAACGCGCAATTTGCTCGCGCACCCGCACGGGCGCGGTGCCGCCCAAAGACGTGCGTGCCCCAACCGAGGCCTCGACAGATAATTTGGCGATTGCTGCGGGCGTGATACGCAGATCAATGGCTTGAAACGCTGCCAGTGGCAGATCGCACAATTCTGCGACACCTGCATCTTCAGCGGCTTTTACGGCGGTGCCTGTTACATGGTGGGCTTCACGGAAGGGCATATTGAGCTCGGCTACCAGCCAATCGGCCAAATCAGTGGCAGTTGAATAACCAAACGTCGCTGCCGTCCGCATTGTGTCGCGATTAAATGTCATGGTGTCAATCATGCCCGCCATCGCGCCAACGCTCAGCATGAACGCGTCAAAGCTCTCAAAGGTCAGCGCCTTATCGTCTTGCAAGTCTTTAGCATAGGCCAGCGGCAGTGCTTTGACGATCATCATTAGGCAGTTGGCATTGGAAGCAATTTTGACGGCCTTGGCACGAATCAGTTCGGCGGCATCGGGATTGCGCTTTTGGGGCATGATTGAAGAGCCAGTAGACCATTGATCAGAAAGTCGCGCAAACCGGAAATGCGCAGACGTCCACAACACGATTTCTTCGGCCAAGCGCGATAAATGTACAGCGCTGATCGACAGGGCGTTCAACGCTTCCATCGCAAAATCACGGCTAGACACCGCATCAAGTGAGTTGTTCATTGTCCGGTTAAAACCAAGCGACTTAGTAGTTTGCTCTCGGTCAATTGGATAGGGCGTCCCCGCCAAAGCCGCAGCACCAAGGGGGTTTTCGTCAAGATTGACAATAGACATCATCAAACGTGAGCGATCACGGTTGAGCATCTCAACATATGCCAAAAGGTGATGGCCAAGGGTTATGGGCTGGGCAGTTTGAAGGTGCGTAAAGCCCGGCATAATCCAGTCGTAGTGGGCATCAGCCTTCACCACTAAAATGCGCATCAAGCCATAAATCGCATCGTCAGCTTCATCTAACGCGCGCTTTACCCAAAGCCGAAAGTCAGTTGCGACCTGATCGTTGCGCGAGCGGCCCGTATGCAGGCGCTTGCCAGCGTCGCCGATGCGTTCAGTCAAGCGCGCTTCGATATTGAGATGGATATCTTCCAGATCAACGCTAAACGGGAAAGTGCCGCCCTCAATTTCAGCGGCAATTGTATCCAGTCCCTCATGTATCGCGCTTTGGTCCTCTTGCGTAATGATCCCTTGACGACCGAGCATTGCAGCATGAGCCTTTGACCCTGCGATGTCCTCGCGCCACATACGTTGATCAACACCGATTGAAGCGTTAATCGCTTTCATCGTTTCATCTGGGTGCGCTACAAACCGGCCGCCCCACATTTGCTGGCCTTGTGGTTCACTGTTCGTTTGTTCGGTGTTGTGTGAGGTAGAAACTGGGTCTTTGGGAGAATTTGGGGAAGCCATGAACGATATTTTACCTGAATCGCAAAAATCCGAAACGCCAAGGGCCTCAAATTTGTGGATGATGGGTGCACTGTGTGCATTACTGGTGTTGGGATTGCTTTACGCAGTTTTTCAGGCGCTGCCAAATCTGAGTGGCGCTGGTGATTTTTCACGCTTCAAAATTGGAACCTTAGCTAGCCTAGAAATCTCCAAAGATCCGCCAGTTCAACCGCAAAACAGTTTTAATGGACCTTTGGACGCGCCCACAAAATTGTCTGACTTCAAGGGTAAGATAATTCTGGTCAATTTGTGGGCAACGTGGTGTGCGCCGTGCGTTACCGAAATGCCAATGTTGGCGGACATGCAAGGTGATTTTAACGATAAGGAATTTGCCGTTATTGCCATCAGCGTAGATCGTGCCGATGCGGCGTCGGAGGCGAAGGCTCGATTGAGCGAACTCTCCAAGGGACAATTGAAATTTTATCACGACCCCAAAATGGGCATTGTATTTCCACTAAAAGCACGCGGGTTTCCAACATCGATTCTCTATGATCGCAATGGGGTAGAGATTGCGCGGCTGGCAGGCGAGGCTGATTGGGCCAAACCTGAGGCACACGCGCTGATCGAAGCAGCAATTTCTGTAAATGGGCACTAAATGCTTTGAAAATGACTATTTTTTAATTATTCCAGCTGATTTTAGTTGCGATGATCAATTCTAAGGTTATGTATCGACGGTGTACCAGTAGGTTAGGTGGCGCAATGGAAAACTTCGCTTTCTTAATGTCAACGATTACTTTGGCATTTGGTGCTGGCCTTGGTTTGAAGGGCTTGTTTGACCCTGCATGGGCGGGCAAACTCGTCCGTCTTCAGGCCGAAAATGGACAGCCCGAGGGCTATGCGGAATTTCGGTCGACATTGGGCGGCATGTTTTTGGGCCTGCATTTGGTAGCGCTCATTTGTTTGGGCCTGATAAAGGGCGACGCTGGAATTGCTGCATGCGCGATACTGTCTGCCGGATGGCTTTTCACGGCCCTAGGGCGATACATGGCATATAAGATGGACGCTGATTGTCACCACCGCCATGTTGTAACGTCGATTGCAATTGAAATTATTGCCGGGGTTTTGATAGCGGTGTGGCCGTTGCAGCAATTGTTGGTAGCCATGGTTGAGGGATAGCCTATTCAGGGTTAAATTTTATTCATTAACAGTATTTTCACTTTCAAAATTTCGAAAGACAGGCGAATGAAGTCCAGTGGAAGTTGGTCTATTGGGGCCGCAGGAGCCCGTCGATGACAAGCAAATTTAAGCACGCCATTGTTTCAGTAACTGTTAGTTTGATGACTTTTGGTTCTCAGCTTTGGGCAACAACGCCAACACCACCGCCACCCACAACGCAGTTTATCCAAACAGCTCCCTTTATGAACTTGCAACTGAATATGGCCACCAAAGCGGCTGTTGGTGAGGTCGTGGGCGTTGGGCAAAGCGTTGTTCAGTATGATGTTACACCGCGCGCTGGCGTTCGCACGCTTGCCGCGTCCGGGGCAAGAATTGGCACCTTCCCGCCATCGGTTGCGGCGCAAACAATATTGTTCGAAGTCGGGCTAGACGACAGTAAAGGTTATTGTGCACCAATGGTTGAAGGCCAAGGAGTGCGGCAAAGCCAATGCTTCATTGACGTTAACGCTGACAACAAATTTGACGCTAGCTATATTACTGACGACGCATGGCAAGGTAAAACTATTTACTGGGGGCAAGTTGCGCGGCTGGCTTCGATCCCGCCAGTACCTTATGAAAACATATCGATCTTGAATATACCGGCTGAGCCTTTGAGCTTTTATTTCAAGCGTAACCGCCAAAATATGGCGGAGTTTCAAATGGGATTGGGGCCGCGCAACAACGGGGTGCCAGTTCTAAAGTGTGGAAATGATGGAGTGGCATCATGTCGTCTTGGTCGCCATATTTTTGTGTTTAAGGCCGAAAAGAGCGGTCTCAAAGTTGTATCGGTCAACCTTGCTGGCGACCAAATAGACATCATGACAACCCGCTAACATCAACTATGTTGGAGAATGGCGCTGCTAGATCGTCGTGCTTCATTTATGAAGCACATCAGGTCGATCTAGCACTTTAAGATTCAGCATACGTGCTGCGAATATCTGTTTCAGATTTTGCGCGCGATGCTTTAGCGGCATTTCGCTGTCACTCGTCGCTTGACCAGAGATAGGCACAACGCACATGTTGGTACCAGACGTGTTGCATGGCAATGCATTAGCTTAGGAAAGTGTTATAATGTCGGATCAACAAACCGCGCAAATCTTGCCAGACGAGCTTTCTTGGGCGGTTGTCAATCCCAAAGCCTATGCTGATCAGGCGCTTACTGACGGCGCGTTTGAAAGAATTCGGGCGGAGTTCCCGTTAGCAAAAACCAACCTCAATGATTTTGAACCGTTCTGGGTAGTATCCAAACACGCCGACATCTTGGAAATCAGTCGTCAGAATGATTTGTTTCATAATGGCGATTTGGCTGCCACGCTGACGACTAAGGCCGCAGACGCGATTGTGCGTGGGCAAACGGGGGGGTCGCCGCATCTCATCCGCACTTTGGTGCAAATGGACGCACCTGATCACCCGAAATTTCGTGTCATGACGCAAGCGTGGTTCATGCCACAAAACTTGCGCAAACTAGAAGGCCGGATTCGCGAAATCGCCCGTACTTATGTAGACAAAATGGCTGCCATGGGTGGGGAGTGCGATTTTCTCAACGATATTGCATTGTTTTTCCCGTTGCGCGTTATCATGGAAATTTTGGGTGTGCCTGAGGGTGACGAAGCCCGCATGCTAAAATTGACCCAGGAATTGTTTGGTGCCCAAGATCAGGACGTCAATCGCTCCGGTGAGGATGGTGCGGGCAACGTGGAGAAGGCTTTGGCTGAAATTCAGGCCGTGTTGATGGACTTTTTTTTGTATTTCAACCAAATCACCGAAGCCCGCCGCGCCATGCCTACCGATGATGTGGCAACGGTTATCGCGAACGCCAAAATGGACGGGGAAGATATCGGCGCGTTTGAGGCCGTCAGCTATTACACGATTATCGCCACTGCGGGCCACGACACCACATCGTCGTCGACCGCGGGGGGGATGTTTGGCTTGATCAATAATCCAGATCAACTCGCCGCTGTGAAGGCTGATCTGAGTTTGATTAGCGGCTTGGTCGACGAATCGATACGCATGACCACCCCCGTCAAGCACTTCATGCGCTCGGCCACGGTCGATTATGAATTGCGCGGACAGAAGATCAAAAAGGGCGACTGGTTGTTTCTCGCCTATCCATCAGGCAATCGTGACGAAGAGGTGTTTGAAGACCCTTATGCCTTCAAGATTGACCGCACACCCAATAAGCACCTAGCGTTTGGCTATGGTGCGCATTTGTGTTTAGGGCAACATTTGGCCAAGATGGAAATGAGAATCTTCTGGGAGGAATTGTTGCCGCGCCTTAAATCGGTCGAACTTGCGGGGCAACCTAAACTGACGGAGGCTAATTTTGTTGGCGGGCTGAAGTCGTTGCCGATCCGTTATGTAATGGAGTAAATATGCAAGGTCGTTTTGTTGTCTGCTTTGCAGTTTGTGCGGTGGCGTTGCCAGCCGTTTTGGTGGCTCAGACAGCCCCTGTCGTTCCGGCCTCTGCTCCGACACCGATAGTGGCGCCGCCGCCCGTGATGGCGTCGACACCACCAGTTGCGCCAGCTGTCACCGTTCTCGCACCTGAAATTACCGTAAATATTGGCGGAGCAGCACCTAAGTCTGGCGGCTTGGCTCCTTTGCCCAAAGTAGAGTTTGACTTACCGGCTGGCTTGATCCCGCCATCCGCGACCGCGACACCACCACCATCGCCTTTAATACCAAGACCATCGCCATTAGCCTCGCCCGCCAAGCTGACATCGACCCAAATTGCTCAACAAATTGTGCCCAATTTTAATGTGACGCGCGATTATGTCCGCTTGACCCAATGCTATGGCATCGCCGACTTTATGGGTGCCGTGACCCGCATTCAGGCATCACGGCCCGGCGCCACACCCCAGATCGTCAGTGTGGCCCGCTCTATTGCTGCCCTTCAAGACGGCATGCAGCCCATGGTGCTGGCGGCGTCAACTGTGCGTACCGAAGCCCGCTTTCGCGCTGACTATGATGCGATTGCGCGGCGTGGACAGCAAGAACTTGCTACTTCGCGCACACCAAATGTAACCATGCAGCGCCGGTTGGCGTCTTTAGATGCATGCCGCGCCGATGTTGTGCGCTGGCGCGGTGGACGATAGGATATATTTATGAGCAATTGGGTGCTGGGCGTGATCGGTGGATCGGGCTTGTATGAGATTCCGGGCCTGACGGGCGTCTGGCGTACAATTGACAGCCCTTGGGGCGAGCCGTCCGATCAAGTGTTTGATGGCGAGCTTGACGGGCAACGCGTGGTGTTTTTGCCGCGTCACGGGCGTGGCCATAGCATTCCGCCTTCGTCGGTTAACTTCCGCGCCAACATAGATATCCTGAAGCGGGCAGGGGTGACGGACGTGCTATCAGTTTCCGCTGTTGGTTCTCTCAAAGAAGAGTATCCGCCGGGCCACTTCGTGGTGATTGACCAGTTTATTGATCGCACATTCGCACGCGAGAAGAGCTTTTTTGGACCAGGCCTTGTTGGCCACGTATCAGTGGCACACCCGATTTGTCCGCGTTTGGCTGGCCTTGCCGCTGATGCGGCACGCGTGGCAGGGGCTGACGTTAGCGAGGGCGGCAC
>JAYSRI010000316.1:0-3551 GCA_043721175.1 Alphaproteobacteria bacterium | reverse complement strand
CTTGCTTTTTTGCTTCCGAGTCGCGTCGTACCACAAGTGTGACGGGCATTAATCGCCGATCAACTTTACAGTAATGTCGGAAATGGATTGGCTGAGCTTCTCGGCAAGAGGCAATGTCAGATCGAAAAACAGCCAGCTGAAGCGCTAAAGCCCAATGATTGCGACTGAACAAACATTGCTCGACGGCGCTCCACCAAGGTTATGCGTCAGGCCAATGGAAGGGTTAGCCAATTGCCGTTCCCCTGCTCTACCCTGCAATTGCAGATACATTTCATAAAGCATCCGCAATCCCGAAGCTCCAATAGGATGGCCAAAGCACTTCAATCCCCCATCGATCTGACACGGCATTCCGCCATCGGCATCGTAATATCCATTGAGCACATCGCGCCAGCCTTGGCCCTCTGGCGAGACAAATAGGTCTTCCATCGTGACAAGTTCGGTTACAGAGAAGCAGTCATGCACTTCGATCATCGAGATCTGGTCACGCGGGCGATCGATGCCGGCCTCATGATAAGCCTTCTTGGCCGCAATACGCGCAGTATGGAAATAGGACCCATCCCAGCTTTGATGCTGGCTTTCCAAGCCATTGGAAACCGACAATTGAAGGGCTTTCACTAGCACAGGGTCTTTCTTGCCCAGCGCACGCGCGATCTCTGGCGTTGTCACAATGGCCGCCGCAGCTCCGTCTGACACACCACAACAATCAAACAAGCCAAGCGGCTCGGCGATCATAGGCGCATTAATGACCTGCTCTGACGTTACAATGTTGCGCAGATGGGCTTTTGGGTTCTTTGAGCCATTAGCATGGCTTTTTACGGACACATGGGCAATGGCGCGCTTGAGATCGTCACGGGATACATTGTGTTTGGCGCGGTAAGCACTAGCGAGTTGAGCGAAATTGCCCGGTGCCGAACCATTAGGCTGAATTTGAGGAAGATACGTCCCCATCGCACCTGTCGGCAGGCCGCCATAGCCGGTGTCCTTGAGCTTTTCAACGCCAACTGCAATGGCAATGTCGGCAGCGCCAGCCGCCACAGCATAGACAGCACCACGAAACGCCTCCGATCCGGAGGCACAAAAATTCTCAACCCGCGTCACCGCTATGTTAGGTAGGCGCAAGGCGACTGATAAAGGCGTGCCACCCTTGCCCGTGCCAATTTCGTCAATATGGGTGGAGAACCAAGCAGCATCCAATTGCGTGGGTTCAATTCCGGCGTCAGTCATAGCCTCAAGATAGGCCTCAACCATCAGCTCTTCAGGCCCACAATCCCAACGTTCCCCAAATTTAGAGCAACCCATGCCTATAACGGCAACTTTATCGCGGATCCCTGCTGGCATGTGAGTAGCTCCCTGACCGCTTCTTATGATGCGTTTTGAACTTGGACTGTGCCTTGGATTGAGGTTAGGTTCAAGGGTACAAACGGGATATTCGAAGATGTGCAAATGCTGACACCAGAACAATGCGCAGATTGGAACCGTGATGGATTCATACTTATTCGGGGTTTTGCTGCACCTGAAGTTGGCCAGGCTATGTCGTGCGAACTGATCGAAGCGATTCGACGAAAACCCACAAGCGCGCAACATATGCGCGAGACCATTGAAGGCCTCTACATACAACCAGAGGCCCAAGCGAAGGACGGCAGTGTAGCGGGGTTAATGCCTGAAGACATTGTTGCAAAGGCTTTTAATCCGCATCTGTTTGGTACCACAGGTGCATTTGCAATCGACGTGCGATGCGGTGCAATTGTCGAGCAATTGCTGGGCACTGATGCCAGCGTCTTTCAATCCATGTTCATCCTCAAAAATCCCGGCGCTTGGGGGCAACCTTGGCATCAAGATGCTTACTACTTTAACTTTGATCGTGGGCCCCAAATTGGGCTATGGCTTGCAATTTACGACGCCACTTTAGAAAATGGATGTCTATTAGTTCTCGCTGGCTCACACCTAGGCGCAATTGCGGACCATGGACCTGACAAGCGCAAAGGCAGCAATTATGGTTATCGTGAAGTTGATGTAGGGGATGAAGATTGCGCGCATCCAGTCTTGATGCAGCCCGGCGACCTTTTGGTTTTCCACTCGCACTTACTGCATCGTTCCATCGATAATTTGGGTGTTGCGCGACGCGAAGCTATGGTGTTGCACTACGCCGCGACAGACTCCGTCAATTTAGCGGACGCCAAAACAAAAGCAATTCATGACAAAATTTACCGCTGGGTCCCCGTCGAAAAAGGGGCTGCTTTCACCTAATCAAACAGCGCATCAATATCGTCTTGCGCGCCACCGACTTGACCACCGTGGATCAAACCATCGAGCATCAAGATAGCTGATTGCAAGGCGAAATTTGTTTCGTTGACAAAAGCCGACAAATCCGCTTTGGCGTCGATCAGATCACTGGCTTGCACGATTGCGTGTGCCAACATCGTCCCCGTGGAATCGCTCAGCTCATCAAACGACTTTTTCAACGCAAGGTCGGCATTTTGATAAGCTAGAATCGCCAAATCTTTAGCGACAAAACCAGACCGCACGAAGTGCTGTTCATATGTCAAAGGCTGCCAAACCAGCAATTCTTCAATCATATCAGGCATATCAGGCAACAGCCCAAACAACATGATCGCTTCGTTGAACACGTTGAGATAGTCTGTTGCAAGCCCCGTAGCGGGCACAATATTCGCTTTGGTTAAAACATCAGGATCCCACCATTGTAGGTCAGTTTTGTCATATTGAATGTTCAAAGCGCCAACCATATTAATTTTTACACCCTTAAGTGTCAATTTTTAGTATCTGCAGCTGATTGCCTTACCTCAATAGCGGATTTCCCCCGCTTGAATTTTTGCGAATATCTCGGGCGTCAACGGTTCGTATTGGCCAGAAGGCTGGGCCATATAGAACATTTGGTCGCTGATCGTACTTGGGTTGAACCCCTCTGCTACCAGCTCAACTTTTCGGTATTTGAACGTGCCCGTCACTTCTACTTCGCTTTTGAAGCGCAAGAAAAGTGGCACTGCGTATGATGGCAATTCGCGCCTCACGTGATCGGAAAATGCTTTGATATCAACGGATATTTGAGCCACAACAACGGCCATTCCAGCACGTCCGTCCGCATGGGGCACATCGACGCCGTAGACATTGGCCTGATCAATCCCGTCAAATGTACCCAAGGCCTCGCTGACTTCGTTGGTCGACACATTCTCGGACTTCCAGCGATAAGTGTCACCAATCCGGTCAACAAAATAGAAGTAGCCATCGCTATCTTGTTTCAACAAATCCCCGGTACGAAACCAAAGATCGCCCTCTTCAAAAACATTTCGCAACAACTTCTTTTCAGTAGCCGCTTTGTCATTGGCATAGCCATCGAAACGACCACGCGCCGTCGCCAAGTCAATTTTGCCAATGGCTTCGCCAACCTCGTCAGGGTCGCAAAGTTCGCATAGGCCATCTGCACCACGAATCGGTTGCTCGCTTTCAATATCAAATTTCACCAATTCGACATTGAAGCGCTTCTTGGCATATTTAGGGATACGGCCTACGGCACCCAATTTGCCGTCAACGTT
>JAYSRI010000315.1:0-9333 GCA_043721175.1 Alphaproteobacteria bacterium | reverse complement strand
TAAAGCACCGGTGCCAAACTTGGTATCAGCGCGGTAAATTGTCCCGCCACCACTATCGGATTCACCCGCAAACACATGTTGGGCAATTTCGCTTTGATGGCGCCGAGCATACTCGCGCCCGCCAAGGACGCCAACTTCTTCCGAGCCATACCAAACAATCCGGATTGTGCGCTTGGGTGGGCCTGCCACAGCAAGGGTATTGAGCGCTCCAGCCGTGACGATACCACAGCCAACGCCGTCATCTTGCGCACCCGTGCCAAGGTCCCAACTATCAAGATGGCAGGCCAGCACGACAATTTCGTCGGGCCGCTCGGTCCCTCGAATTTCAGCCAACACATTACCCGATAGCGCATTCGCGATGGTCTCAACCTGCACGTTTAAGCGCACGCTGGCTGGGCCTTTTTCAAGGATACGTGTTAGTTGGGCAGCGTCGGCATTGGCCATAATGAGCGCCGGGATCGCACTCTGCTCACCTCTGCGGCCTTGCCCGACATGGACATGGCGCTGGGAAGTACCGGCGGATCGCACCAGACAGGCAACAGCGCCTTTTGATGCGGCCACTGGGGCGCACTCTCGGCGTTTTTCAACTGACGTACCATAGCTTCGGCCATCACGTGTAACTTCCATTGCGCCATCGATAAAGGCTATTTTGCCTGTCAACGATCCGTCAGGCGCGGCGCGTAATGCCGCCATATCGGCAAACCGCACCACAGGCGCTTCGATACCTTCAGGCGGTGTTCCCGCTGAACCACCCGCTGCATGCACGTCGAGGCGCTGGCCAAATGGCCCCACAATTTGCGCACTCTCGCGCAGGCGTCCCCAATACGTAATCGAAAATGGCTCAACCCGCACATTAGTAAAGCCCTCGCGTGTCAGCCGCGCCACAGCCCAGTCGCGTGCACGCGCTTCAGCAGGCGAACCTGCTAGTCTTGGTCCATTGTCGGTTGTTAGATCGCGGGTCAACTCATAGGCTTTGTCATCTTTGAGCGCGGCGGCAATAAGCGCCGCTGCAGGGGCTCGCGGTATCACTTGCTGGGCACTGGCCCCGCTCCCAATCGTCGCTAACAGCAAAGTTGTAGAGATCGTCTTTAACAAAGTCATCCTAGCGCCTCTCGAAAACATCATTACACCAGTCTTAGACAGGTTTCCAATTTTATGAAGTCACAAAAGCGGTGAATGCAGATTGGCGCTATTCATGTGTTGGGCAAAGCGGATTAACTCAATAGACGGGTTAAATTGGCTTGAACCTTCTGTAGCGTCAGGCGTGTCAGCGGATCGAGACCAGGTAACGCATCCAATGTTGCGCGCACATTGGCGAGATCAAATAGCGCCTCACGCGCTTCTGCATGTTTGATCCGGCTCTCAATCCAGCCCACAATCGCTAGTCTCTCGCCGCGTGTGACAGGTTCGACACAATGCAAAGTGGTCGATGGGTATAGGATCAAGCTCCCCGCTGGTAGTTTGATCGCTTGGCTGCCCGACGGAAACTCAAGCCGCAGCGCGCCGCCGTCGTAAGTTGCGGGGTCAGAGAGAAACAACGTGAATGACAAGTCAGACCGCACATCGCCCATAAAGGCGTTGTCGACATGCAAGCCGTATTCTTGGCCCGTTTGATAGCGTGAAATCAACATCGGTCCATAGGTTCGCAGCTGTGTGGCCGCTCCAAACAACGGGTGCGCATCCAAAGCACGCCGAACGAATTCAATCACCGGCTGGCCTTCATTGGCGCTAACTTGAGCGTTGTTTTTGACACGCTGCGCAACAGGGCCAGCCGTTGCCTTGCCGTCAACAAAGCACATCGCCGCAACATCATCGCGCACGCGTGCGATGTCCTGCTCATTCAAAATAGACTCAATGGCGAGTAACATGAGCGTCCTTGTTGCAAACGACTTGCAAAATCAACTAGCACCCTTTAATACGAAATTCAAGACAGATTTTGCCTTTTGGAGCCAACCACAATGATCGAGTTTAAGCCCCGGACATGGACCTTATTGGGCCTTAGTGCCGTTGCGTTAGCAGGCCTTGGCGGTTGTGGACAAGGAGAAGGCGGTGCTAGCGCACGCGATGCCAGCCCTTCAAATGCGACGTCTTCAGCAAAAGCAGGTGAAGGTGAGGGCGAAGGTGCAAAGCCTGTGGCTCAAGCACCCGCCCCAAGTGCGGGTGGGGAAACAGGAGAAGCGGGTGCCGCAAACGCCTATTCCGATATTCCTGCGGAATCTCACTTGGGATTGCGGATTGCGCATGTTACGGGCTTTTTACTGGTGGCGCGCAAAGCGTATGATGCCGGTCAAGTCGATGAGGCTTCAGTCTTAGTCAGCCAAGGCTTGTTAGAAGTGTACAGCCCCAATGCGGCAGCGCTGGACACGGGTGCCAAAGGGCTCAAATCCGCCTTCGACACAGTCGTGACCGCCATCGACGCCAAGAAGCCCAAAGCCGACGTCGATGCAGCTTTTGATGCGGCGGCAAAGCTGGCACGAGACGCTGAAATTGCCTCGGGCGCTGCACCCAAGGATATTGTAGGCGGGATGCTATCAATCGCTGCGGGCCTATATAGTGGCGTTATCGCGAAAGACGGCAACGACCCGACGGAGTATCAGCACGCACAAGGGGCGGCGCTCAGTGCTAAAGCGGCCTTTGACGCCACAAAAGCTAAACTCGCAGCAACCAATGAAGCGCGGACGCAAGTCGTTGCAAAAGATATTGACGCAATGCTGGCGCTTTTCCCGGCGGTCTCATTGCCTGATAACCCTGCTAGCGTGGCCGATATAACAGGTGCCGCTTCGCGTGCTCAACTGGCTCTGTCAGGCATACGATAAGCCCTCACCCTTACAAAATCTCAATGTCGTGCTTAGGTCTGGCGCATGACATTCGCCCAAACCACTCAATCACACAACTCGCCATCGCTGGATGACCTCTCCGCGATGGCAGAATCTGCTTTTGCCCAATTGCCCGACTCTGTACGAATCGCCTGTCAGCGGGTGGTGTTTCGTGTGGCCGATTATGCGGATAACGAAACGCTGTCGGGTCTCAAGCTCACCCACCCGCTACAATTAGCGGGGCTGTATCGCGGGGTCAGCGTGCGGGCTGAGATAGCCAATTCCGGCCATCTGCCACCGCCCGAAGTTTGGCTTTTTCGCCAAGCTATCTTGCACGAGTGGCAATCTCGCGGCGATGTCACGCTTCAAGATATGGTAAACCACGTTTTGGTCCACGAAATCGGCCACCACATGGGCTTATCCGATGACGATATTGATGCGCTGGAAGCGATGGATGACTGAATATTGCAAAAGTGCCAAGGCGCGAATGTCGATGAAACTAAAACGACAACCAGTTTTTTTTCTTGCCAGCTTCATCGCTGTCATCGCCACCAAGCCCGTCAAACACGGCAAGGCCTGGGTCATCAGCTAAAGGCTGGGTGATTGTGGCGTCAATTGCAGCACCTGCCGCCACCTCTTGGCTTTGTGTCAAACTCGCAAGTTCTGGTGCGACAAGGCGTTCGGCATCAGATCGTTCAAGACGGGGATGGATTAAGACGCCGCGCTCGCCATAGCTATCAATCAAACGTGCCCAATCGCCATCTTCATAGACAAAGGCTGTACCATCGGGGTCAAGGTCAGACCAATCGGCTTCGCGCGGCGCGTTGGCACTTTTTGCCATCCATTCACGCGCCCCCGCTTCATCGCCACCATTTTTTGCCGCCGCCGCGCGTAGACCAAGTATGCGCGACGTTGGACGCTCAGCCAATAAGGGTTCAAGAGCCGCAATCGCTGCGACACTATCGCCAGCAGTCAAGGCTTGCTCTACTGTCAGAATGCGGCTTTCACGATGGCCCGGATTGAGACGGATCAAGCCATCTAGCCAGCGACCACGAGCGGAGGGGTCCTCGCCAGACTTCAGGTCTTTATAAGCGATTGCGAGTGCCGGGTGGGGATTGGCTTCCCACGCAGATTCCAACGTCCCCGCCGCCTGCCAAGCCTTACCGATCATCGCCTGTAAACGCGCCGACATGACGGCGGCTGGCGCAAAACCTGGTGCAATTTTAACGGCCCGCTGCGCCAATTCAAGGGCACTGGCTTTTTCCATCATGCGCTCATTGTGATGGGCACAAGCCGTAAGTACTACAGCGCGACGACGCGCCGCAGTCTTTGCGCCCACTAAGCCGCGCTTCTCGCCATCATCAAGGGCCGCAAGTGCGCCTTCCCAATCGGCGGTAACGACACGGCGCTGAAACAAAAACTCAGATGGCCATGGCGATTTTTTAGATGTCACCAAGGCCGCTTCCGCATGTGAAATTGCCGACGCGCCATTGCCGCGCCCTAATGCCAGTTCAGCCAGACCACGCCTCGCGGCAACACTAAATCCACCTGCGTCGGTTAGCTCACCAAACAGGCGTTCGCCAGTTGCGCCGTCGCCAGCTGCAACCGCAGCCTTAGCAGCAATCAGCTTGGCACCGCTGGCGTCAGGCATATAACCAAGTGCTTTTTGTGCCTGGCGGCGCGCTTCGGAAACTTCACCGCTCTCGAATGCTGCCAGCGCCAAACCAAGGCTTTCCAACCCGCGTTTGCGCGCATTCTCACCTTGGCTGCGTTTCATTTTGGCAGGGATTGCCCAAAGCCAGCCAATCAGTCCCCACAGGCCCATCAGGGCAATCGTTGCAAACAACAAGAAGGCTGCCGCAGCAGCAGGTTTAACAATAACTTGCGTTGGTCCGCCGGTGTACGCGATCTGTCCGGGCTGAATGGCTAGAAACACAAAGCCACCAATCAGAGCGACTGCCAGTAAGATCATCGCGAGAAGTCGTATCAGCTTCATGGGTTTTGACCTTGGGTTTTAGGAGCAGAATTTGGAGCCGGGGCTGCAGGAGAGAAGCCTGTTAGACCGGGGATTTGGCCTGTGATTAGTGGCGTTTGTGGGGCAATTAATGGTACGCCGACAGGGGCTAGCGCGCTCGCGGAGGACGGCACACGGGCAGCTGCGCCACGGACAGCGCTGATGCGGCTTTCAAGCTCAAGGCGCCGTTTCGCACCACTGATCCAGTCGATGACTGCCAAAGGTGGCCCAACAATCGCGCTTAATTCCTCGATAGTACTATTGTAGTCGCCTTGATCTAGCTTAGCCTTAGCGCGGTCTATACTACCGTTGCTACCTATTGCGTTTGTATCGGGAGCGGGTTGAACCTTAACCATATCCGAGAACAATGAGCGCACCCAAGCAACGAGGCCACTTTCTTTTTTATCAGCAGCGACGGCGGCAGCAACGGCTGGCCCTAATGCAGCAAAACGCTCTTCCAATACTTGGCGTGTCGGCACGCCTGAACGTGCAAACGGTTCCAAAGCTGCAACCTCTGCGATACCGGGCATAGCTGCACGCAATGTTTCAAACTCAACCATAAACGGGCCAGAACGATTGGCGGCTTCAGCGACATTGATCAAAGCAAATGTCACGGCTGGTGACGGTGCCGAAGCTGCCTGTTGCTGCAAACTGGCAATGATCGACTTTAAGCTCGCGATGTCAGCCTGCAGCCCGGCAACCACGGCCCCGCTTGCGCCAGTTGGGTCCAATGCTGCCAAGCGCGTTTCAATCGCCGTCACACGCCCAGAAATACCTTGAAGCTCACTTTTCATGATGCCCATGTCAGCGCTGTTGTTTTGTGGCGCGCCCGGGTTCGCATTTGGAACAACGCCAAGCGGTGGCGGAGAAATTGAATTGGTTGGGGCTACGTTGCCGTTTTCAACTGGGGGTGTTGGTGGCTGTGACACAACACCAAGCCGGTTTTGCAACTCCAGCAATTGACCTTCCAAAGCTGACACCCTTGTCGTCAAGGGCGTTAAATTTGTTCCCCCAGCTCCGGCCTGAACTGCTGGAGCCGTTGTGGGCACAAAGGCACTAATGCCGGCCTTTTGGATGAGATCAGGGCGCGATTGCGCGAACAGCGCCAGATATGCACCTCCACCTGCCGCCAAAGTCGACATTAGCAACGCCGTCATAAAACCAATGCCGCCGCGCCTTACAATGTTTGGCACATTAGTAGATGCCATGGCCTCAGCGTTGGGTGTGGGCATCTTTTTGATAGAGGCTTTCGCATCTTTAGCCGATAAAAAGGTATCGGCCTCAGATGTTGGGTGCGCCGATGCGTCCGCCGGATTTGCCATTTCCGCGGTTAGGTTCGCGGAGAGTGCGGGTGATGTCGAGGACGAAACCTCTGATTTTTTGTCTGCCATAATGTGTTAAACCCCGCTATTGGCTTTCACTCAAGTGCTTGACTGGGTTGCAAGCGCAGCAATCGTCTCAATGAGAGCCAGTTCATCGGGCTGTTCTGCAAAAACTAGGTCACAAAAGCCCATGTTGTCTAGCCCCGACAGACACGCTTGCGACAAACCGACCGCTGTCCATTGACCCAAATCAAATGATTTTCCGTAAAGTGCTTGCACCAAGCGCCGTGCGCCAGCTGGAGAGTGGAGTATGACGATGCCGATATCGGATTGCACTATCTTGGTGATCTTACCCTTGAAGTCTGGGTTATCCAAGGTTTGATAAACTTCAACAAAGCGCGTCTCGAAGCCACAGGCTGTCAACATGCCAAGGACGTCGCCAGCTATCTCGCTGCCTCGGATATGTAGCAAAGCGCCGTCGGAAGGCTTCATCCGGTCAGCAGCAAGAACGGCCAGATTTGCGCCATCGCCACCCGCCGAAATAACTTCACTAAAACCAGCTTCGCGCGCGGCGGCGGCGGTAGAATCACCAACGGCGTAAACTGGCAAATCGAGCACGGCTTCCTCCATTAGCGCATTGCGAGCCGCGGCGGCACTGGTCATCAAGAGCGCTTGAACCCCTTGCGTCACGATAGATGCACCCGTTGGACGCACATCTGCCGCTGGAACAATCAGAGGCGTGTGGCCGAGCTCAGCAATTCTCTCACCAGTGATTTGTGCTCCTGGCTGTGCGCGCGTGATGACGCACACACTCATATTTGAGGATCCATTTGGCCGCATTGCTGAGCGTGTCGTACCTCGTGACCAAGGCGATCACCAAGCATTGCTGCACTTTGCAGGCTTGCCAACGCAAGTTGGCCCGTCCGCCGCCATCTGGTTTGACCATCATCGCTGAGCGCTTCGCCAATAAAACTCAAGCTCTTGTCAGCGTTAAACTTGGCATAAGCCCCGATAGCTGTGCGACAAGATCCGTCCAAGGCTGACAAAAAGGCGCGTTCGGCCGCTGTTTCTATATGCGTCGCCAAGTCAGCAATGACCCCAAACGCGTCCTGAACGGCGCTATCAATTGTGCGTGCGGTGATTGCCAATGCACCTTGGCCAATCGCAGGAGGCATTTGAGTGGGATCCAGCAAAACATGGGGAATTTCTGACAGACCGAGGCGATTGAGCCCGGCAGCTGCGAGCAAGGTTGCGTCAATACCCCCTGCCCGCAGCTTGTCGAGCCTGGTTCCGACATTGCCGCGCAACATAACGAGCTTGAGGTCCGGCCGTACAAAGCGCAACTGGGCACCCCGCCGCAAGCTGGCCGTGCCAATCACGCCGTTAATTGGGATTTGGGCCAGCGACAGGCCCGACATACTCACAAGTGCATCGCGGCGGTCTTCTCGTTTAGGCCCAGCGAGCAAAGAAATGCCGTCGGGCATATGGGTCGGCACGTCCTTGAGGGAATGAACCGCGCAATCAATTCGGCCATCAAGGAGGGCTTCATCCAACTCCTTCGTGAATAGCCCCTTGCCGCCGGCTTCGCTCAAAGGACGGTCCTGTATCTTGTCGCCTGTCGTCGTGATGACAATTATCGGCAAGCGCACATCAAAATCAGTGGGTTCAATGCCAATGCTTTGACCCAATTGCGCCCGCAATTGACGGGTTTGAGCCAGCGACAAAGGAGAGCCGCGTGCGCCGATCTTGATGATTTGTTCCAGTTGAGGACGTTGCATGATGCTTCACTCACCCGTAGCAGGTTCTAACGTCAAGAGCGGGTGCCAGCGTGAACGTCACTTTATCCCAGTTAGAAGCACAATCTTCAAGTCTCAAGATCGCCAGCAAGCAAGTCGTGTTGGGGATCGAAACCAGTTGCGACGAAACCGCCGCAGCCATTGTCGTGCTCGAAAATGATCGCGCTGTCGTGTTGTCGAGCATTGTTGCCAGTCAGATCGCCGCCCATGCTCCTTACGGCGGGGTTGTCCCAGAAATTGCTGCGCGCGCCCACGTCGATGTGATTGACAGTGTTATCCAGGCGGCACTCCAGGAGGCCGCGCTGGATTTTGATGCGCTAACGGGTATTGCTGCAACCGCAGGGCCGGGCCTCATTGGCGGCGTGATGGTCGGCTTGATGACGGGCAAGGCCATCGCATTGGCCGCCAACTTACCCCTTGTTGGCGTGAACCATTTAGAAGGACATGCCCTGTCGCCTCGACTGGACGAAGATGTCGCGTTTCCTTACCTATTGCTGCTGGTTTCAGGCGGGCATTGCCAGATTCTGTGGGTGGAGCGCCTCGGCGTTTATCGCCGATTGGGCTCAACAATCGATGATGCTGTTGGGGAGGCGTTTGATAAGACTGCAAAGGTTCTGGGCTTGGGTTATCCCGGGGGGCCACGGGTTGAAGAGGCCGCTTTGCGCGGTGACCCCACGAGATTTACGATGCCTCGTCCTTTGTTGGGGCGTGTGGGCTGCGATTTTTCATTTGCTGGCTTAAAGACCGCCGTTGCACGCCAAGCTGAAGAAATTGGTGACCTGACTGAACAAGACATTGCCGACTTATGCTGTGCATTTCAAGCTAGTGTTGGTGATGTTGTGTTGAATCGCGTGACACATGCGATGGCGATGGTAGTGGCGATGGTGGACGTTGAAACAGATGCAAGCCCACGTTTTGTTGTGGCAGGCGGAGTAGCTGCGAACCAAGTTTTGCGCGCTCGCTTGAACGATTTGTGCACACAATTGGGCTGGAGATTTTTTGCCCCGGCTCTGAAATACTGCGGCGACAATGCCGCCATGATTGCACTTGCAGGTGCTCATCGGCTGGCCTTGGGCATACATGACGATCTGGAAATCGCAGCTCGACCGCGTTGGCCGCTAGACGCCAATGCCGCCAATTTTGCACCGACCCATACCGCGGGCCGAAAGGGCCAAAAGGCCTGAAGCATGACCCAAAATTGGGCGTAATGCTGTCTCTAATACCAACGGCCCAATGAAATCCTTCACTTACGACACCAAGTGTTGTCTTCCCCGCCGCAATAAAGCGTAGCGCAACGAAGAGCGGGGAACCCCTGAAATTTGAGTGTGCAACCCGATGAAGTCTCCGATCTTCTCTACGCTGCGCTACGTTTGTCGGGGATGACA
>JAYSRI010000314.1:0-3553 GCA_043721175.1 Alphaproteobacteria bacterium | reverse complement strand
TCAATCAGCGACGGGGCTGCACTATCAGTTGCCATAAATCCTCGATTCTAGAGCGGGTGTGGTTAGCGCCCACTATTGGTCGGTGTCGATACCGGGGTTACAGTAAAGCGCATCAATTCATCCAGAGGCGCCTGCCAATCAGGTTTTAATGCGGCGGCTTGGGTAAAGTCGTCATAGGCAGCAGCGGCGTCACCGAGCACTTCATGGGCGAAAGCACGGTTGTAGTATCCACTCCATGGCTCGGATGTTCCAAGTTCAATGCCTCGATTGAGGTCCGCAAGGGCCTCCTTTGGCTTTTCCATCAGCAAAAGCGTCGCTCCACGGTTGATGTGAGCTTCGCCCAAGGTGGGGATAAGGCGCAGTGCGGAATCAAAGTCGCTTTTGGCTTGGCTCAATTTACGGTCCCGTAAAAAGACGATCCCACGATTAACGAGTGTCGCTGCTCGATCCTTGCGTTGCAGAACCTCATTTGAGAGGGCCCCATTGCACGCGTCTAAAGCGCGGGAGGACTGTGAGCCGGTGACCACAAACATCCAGCATTCACGTGCCTGACCATCGCCAATAACCGAAACCGCGGCCTGTGCGGGCACCGTGACTGTCACCATACCTAAAATCAAACAAAGGCCGACCATGCGGCTGCCGAAATCTATTCGGTTGGTCATTCTCATTGGGCATCCCTCCGGATTGCATCGACACTGAATCGACATCTAGACCAAGCGTCGAAAACACCTGCATGAACACACCAAACTGTGAAGCGACATTTTGGCTTTTCCAGCGCTAAAGCAATTATATCGACCCTTATTGTCCTCGGGACCAGTAGCTAGATACGCCCATTTCGTGGTTTATTTTCAACTTGAGTCAAAAATGCCTAGATTTCTTACTCTTTGCGTCGCCCTGTTTGGTGTAGCCAATTGTGCCCAAGCGGTTGAGCCGATGAAAACCGCAGCGTCGCCCTTTATGGCCAACCCTTCCCCGGCCACTCAAGCGGCGTTCGCCAGCCAAGTAATAACAGCGGGCCTTGATACGCCATGGGGCATGGCTTGGTTGCCCAATGGCGATGTGTTGATCACCGAAAAGGGTGGAAACATTCGCCTTGTTCGCGGCGGGGTGCTCGCTCGTGAGCCCGTTGGTTTGGTGCCTTCGGTGGCGGTTATCGGTCAGGGCGGCCTCATGGATGTCGCAGTTGATCCGGATTTCACATCCACTGGATTTGTATTCTTCAGCTATGCAACTGGTAGTGCTGAGGCAAACGTAACCCGTGTCGCGCGCGCGCGCTTCGACGGAAAGAGCTTTTCCGATTGGGTCGATATTTGGGGAAACCCGCGCACCAAACAAGGAGGCCAGCACTTCGGTTCTCGTATCGCGTTCTTACCTGACAAAACAATGCTGGTGTCGATTGGCGATGGCGGCAACCCGCCCGCTCGTTTGGATGGCGATTTGATCAGGAAGAAAGCTCAGGATCGCGCTTTTGCGTTCGGAAAAATTTTGCGGATGGATCGGGATGGTCGACCGCCAAGCGATAATCCATTTGCTACCGAAGCGGGAGTCGCTGCTTTCGTTTGGACCTATGGCCACCGCAACATTCAAGGCCTGACGGTAGACCCGGCAACGGGGAGGGTTTTTGCAACCGAACACGGCGCGCGAGGCGGTGATGAGCTTAACCACATTGTAAAGGGCGGAAACTTCGGTTGGCCGCTTGTGACGTATTCCAAAGAGTACTCAGGCCCGGAAATCACGACGGAGCGTTCGAGGCCGGGAATGGTTGATCCGCTCTTGGTGTGGCAGGCGTCGAGTGCTCCTTCAGGACTTGCGTTTTCAAACGGTGGTTTGGTTTCGGGCAGCCTCGTAGGGCGCAATGCACAATGGGTTGGGCTCAACGCAGAGCAAAAGGTTGGCGACCTTCGCGTTCTATCCATCGGTGCGCGGGTCCGAGACATTAAAACTGGTCCGGATGGCATTCTTTATGGCCTGACCGACGAGCGTGGATCAGCGGGACGATTCTTGAAGTTTGTGCCAAACATCCCACCGAAATAGCCGTCTTTTCCGGCCTTACCCGCGCTTTCCGCCGATAAATCGTGCGTAAATAAATGCGGCTGAATGACCTTTGCCTGACACGCCCCCTTGGAGCGTGCAAAACCCCATGATACGAACCCTGCGCGATGGCTCGTGCGCCGTTTTGCTGCGACAAATAGTGTTGTTGGCAAGGGGTGGCAGTGCTGATTTTTGAACTATCTTGTAGTAGCCCCTCCATCCCGAGGGGCTGGGAGGACGAAACGTGGGGCGTCACTCTATGCGTCGAAGTTTAGTTGGCCTTTCGGCCTTCATTGGTAGCGCGCTTGTGGCGCCGTTTGCTATGGCTTCTGGGCCAGTTCCAGGCGGGCTTGGGTTCCAGCCCCCGGTTACGCCGATTATGAACGAGATCGAGTTTTTCCATAACGACATTTTGATGCCGATCATTACCGTCATCACACTTTTTGTTCTTGGTTTGCTCATCTACGTATTTTTCCGGTTTAATTCGAAGGCTAACCCAGTTGCGGCGAAGTTCAGCCACAACACGCTCATCGAAGTTGTGTGGACCGTTATCCCGGTTTTGATTCTGGTGGTCATCTCCGCATTTTCGTTTCCTCTCATCTATCGGCAAGCCGAGATTCCGAAGGCAGACGTGACCATTAAGGCCACGGGCCATCAATGGTATTGGAGCTATGCCTATTCCGGTGGTGGGCCTGAGTTTGACAGCCTGATGCTGGAGCAGAAGGATGCCGAGGCAGCTGGGAAGACGTATTTGCTTGGTGTCGACACGCCACTCTATGTCCCGGTCGGCAAAGTGGTGCGTGTTCAGATTACAGCAGCCGATGTAATCCATTCTTGGGCAATGCCAGCCTTCGGCGTAAAAACCGATGCCGTCCCCGGACGGTTAAACGAAACTTGGTTCAAGGTCGAAAAGCCGGGCGTCTATTTTGGGCAGTGCTCCAAAATATGCGGCATTAAGCATGCCTACATGCCGATCGAGGTCCATGCCGTCAGCGAGTCTGATTACGCTGCTTGGCTTGCCAAAAACAAAACTGCTGATGCGTCACTTTCCGTGACGACATTGGCTTCCGCTCAATAATCGCAGAGGACGCGTCACCATGACCACCGCAGCGACCGCCGCCTTGAACGCCGCACATGCCGACGTCCATGACGATCACCGCCCGTCATTTTATGATTGGAAGCGGTGGGTCTATTCGACCAACCATAAAGATATTGGCTTGATGTATCTCGCTTTCGCAATCCTTGCAGGGATTGTGGGCAGCTTGATGTCTGGCATGATCCGCCTGGAACTAATGCACCCTGGATTGCAGTATTTCGGGATTGGCACGGATCCAACTTCTGCCGGCCCTTGGGGCAATGCTCACAATTACAATGTGATCATTACGATGCACGGCTTGATCATGATCTTCTTCATGGTGATGCCTGCGCTCATCGGCGGGTTTGGCAATTTCATCATGCCAATCATGATTGGCGCGCCAGATATGGCGTTCCCACGGATGAACAACATCTCGTTCTGGCTTTT